>JAODNB010000420.1 GCA_025464795.1 Frankiales bacterium | reverse complement strand
CGCGTGCTGACGGCGCTGCTGGCTGCGCTGGCCGCGGGGGTCCTCTCGGCCGGCGCGCCCTCCCGCGTCCGGGAGGTCCTGCCGGCTCCGCCACCGGTCCCGGCGACAGGGCTGTCGCCGTCGATGGTCCGCGGCGCGGCGCTGCTCGCCGGGGCAGCGCTGTGGGGGCTCGTCGGCGGGGTGCTCGGGGGCCTGCTCGGGGGCGCCGCGGCGGTGCTGGGCCCGCGGCTGCTCGGGAGGCTCGAGCAGGAGCAGGACGACGAGGACGTCGTGGCCACTCAGCTGCCGCTCGCCCTCGAGCTGCTGGCTGCCTGCCTCGCCGGGGGTGCTCCACCAGCCGCAGCCGTGCAGGCGGTGGCCGTTGCACTCCCCGGCCCGCTGGGCTCGCGGATGGCACGCGTGGGAGCCGCACTGGCCGTGGGATCCCCTCCGGTCGAGGCCTGGCGATGTCTGGGGGCGTCGGGACCGGCAGGCGAGGCGGCACGTGCCTTGGCGCGGAGCGCTGAAGGCGGTGCGCCCGTTGCCGCTGGTGTGCAGCGGGTGGCCGAGGACGCCCGTCGGGAGTCTCGGAGTCGCGCCGAGCGGGCCGCCCGACGGGCGGGAGTCCTGGCCGTCGGACCCCTCGGGGCCTGCTTCCTGCCCGCTTTCCTGCTGCTCGGAGTCGCTCCCGCGGTGCTCGGCCTCGCCGGGCCGCTGCTGTCCTCCCTCTGACAGCCTTTTCGCGGTTGTGCACACCCGAGGTACCCCTCCACAGATCAGGTCGGTGCCCTGTCAGCCGGTGGCCCCGGAGACCAGCGTGGTCCTCGACGGAACTGGCCGTCGCCGATCTGGAGGTCCTCCACCATGGCTGCTCTTGCCACCGCCCGCACCCTGCCCGCTCGTCTCGCGGCTCGACTCCCGTCCCCCGGGACCGGCGAGAACGGCATGACCACAGCGGAGTACGCCGTCGGCACCGTCGCTGCCTGCGGGTTCTCCGGCGTGCTCTACAAGGTGATCACCAGCGACACGGTTCTCTCGCTCATGAAAGAGGTCATCACCAAGGCGTTCCACCTGTCCTTCTGAACGGCACTCGCCCCGGGCCCCGGCGGGAGCCCGGGGCCCGGACGGGGAGGAGACCTCGTGAACGACGACGGCTACGCGACAGCTGAAGCCGCGGTGGCGCTACCGGCGCTGCTGGTGGTCCTGAGCCTCGCGCTGGGAGTGCTGGTGAGCGTCGGGGCCCAGCTGAGCTGCGTCGACGCCGCAAGGGCAGCCGCGCGGGTGGCTGCCCGCGGTGAGGGGGACGTCCGCGCTCGACAGGCCGGGCAGGAGGTGGCCCCCCACGGGAGCTCTGTTGCGGTCGAGCACCGAGGGTCGGAGGTCCAGGTCACGGTGTCGGGGGACATCCGACCGTTCCGGATCTTCCCCGCGATCCACGTCAGTGCCAGGGCCGTGGCGGAGGTCGAGCAGTGATGCGGAGAGCCCAGGACGACGCCGGTTTCGTCGCGATCGCGTTCGCGGGGCTGGTGCTGGTCCTGCTCAGCGCGGCGGTCGTCCTCAGCGCGCTGGGTGCCGTCGCCGTTGCCCGCCACCGGGCTGCCGCGGCGGCAGACCTGGCGGCCCTCGCGGGGGCCACGCACGTGCTCGAGGGCACGGCGTGCAGCGCGGCCGGCGGGGTCGCCCGGGCACAGGGCGCCACGCTGGAGAGCTGTTCGGTCGAGGACCAGGACGTGCAGGTGACGGTCACGGTCCGCCCCGCCGGTCGGCTGGGGGAGCTCGGCATCGCCAGGGCCCGCGCGAGGGCCGGCCCGAGCTCGGGAACTGCCGGGTCCGCCGGGACGTCCTGATGCGTATTGAGGGCGTATCGAGGGCGTGTCGAAGGACATGTCGGACGCATGCCCTCATACCGAGGGCAGGCGCTCGACTCCGGCGTAACCTCAGCCGGTTCCTGTCGTTGCCTCCTCCGACGACCCCTGTGACGCACAGAACCGCCTTCACACCTGGAGCACCACCGCATGCAGCCCTCGTTCGTGACGCCGGCCGTCCCCGACAAGCCGCGGTCCCTGGGATCGCTGCTCGGCGACTCGCTGCGCCGTCGCGGCGGGCGCAGAGCGCTGTCGGTGCTCAGCGTGGTGCTGTTCGTCGCCGGGTCCGCGATGTTCGCCTACCCCGTGATCACCGACGTCTACAGCCACATCCGCCAGGGCAACCTGAACAGCCAGTTCGGCGGGGCCCAGTACGAGACGAAGTACTCCACCCACCAGATCGGGACGGGCGACGTCCTGACGAAGCTGATCATCAACACCAGCAAGGTGAAGCTCAAGGTCCTCGTCGTCGAGGGCACCACACCGGCTGCGCTGCGCGCCGGTGCAGGTCACTACCCGAGCACCCCGCTGCCCGGCGAGGACGGCAACGTGGGGATCGCCGGCCACCGCACCACGTTCGGGCGCCCGTTCAACCACCTGGACGAGATGAAGCCCGGCGATCAGGTGCTCCTCGAGACGCCGTTCAAGGTCTTCCACTACGTGGCGGTCGCGCCGTTCGGCGGCCACGCGAACCCGTGGGTGACCAACCCGAAGGACTTCTCCGTCGTCGAGAACGTGCCGGGTCATCACTTCCTGACCCTGACCACGTGCAACCCGAAGGGCAGTGCCCGGGAACGCCTCGTACTGCGGCTTGAGTTGAACCCGAAGCTGACCGAGACCCTGAAGCAGAAGGGAGCCTCGAAGTGAACGTCCGTCGCACCACCGCTCGATCGCTGGGCGCGCTCGCCCTGGCTGCTCCCATGCTGGTCGGCCTCAGTGCCTTCGGTCCGAGCGCCCTGGCCGCGACGGGACCGGCCGCCTTCGACTCCGCGACGCCGCCGGACGGCACGGTGTTCACCGGGGCCGACACAGCGGTGACGGTGTCCGCGACCCTGCCGGCCTGCACCAAGCAGACCCTCGGGAACGGCTGCGCGAGCACGGTGAGCTCGACCCTGGCGCTGTCCGCTCCCGGTCAGCCGGGACAGTCGATCACCAAGAAGTCGACCACGTCCGCGCAGGACCTGACCCTGGTCGTCCCCGCGGGTTCGCCCAACGCGGTCTGGACCGTCACGCTCACGAGCTCCCCGACGCGGAGCTTCACCATCGACCAGGTCAACGTGCCGGAGAGCTTCTCGGCCGAGGGCTCCGGGACGCGCAACGTCGCCTTCGCGTGGAACAAGGGCGGCGAGTCCGGCATCACCGGCTACGTCCTGGCCACCAGCGACGGCTCGGTCCTCGACGACCAGATCACCCCCGAGGAGGCCGGCTGCGCTTCGACCGACCGCTGCACCTACGGCTACTACTACGCCGCCAACAACCCCGGGACCCACGGCTACCAGCTGACGGCGAAGCGGACCAGCTCGTCAGGCGGAACCGTGACCTCTGAGGCCGCCACGGCGACCGCGACGCTCGAGGCGCCCCCGAAGCCCTCGCCGACGCCGAACGCGACCGCCGGCCCCGGCTCCACGCCAGCCCCAGGCGGCGGTGGAACGGCCGCGGGTGGCTCGACCGGTACGACGTCAGGGGGCTCGAGCGGCTCCAGCGCGTCCGGCACCACGTCGGGTGGCACGACCGGGGGCGGCACCAGCAGCACCAGCGGCACGAGCCCCTCCGGGAGCACCGAGCCCACGCTGCCGCCGAGCGCGACCAACCCGGTCCTCGCCGGTCGCAAGGCGTTCGCGCTCACCTTCAACGCCTTCTCGCCGAGCCTCGGCATCCCCAAGCTGCCGCCGCTGCCGGCGACTGACCTGCCCTCGGTGAGTGGTGAGGCGCCACTGCCGCTGGGCACTTTCAAGCCGTCGCTGCCCTACCAGGGGCAGACCGAGACGACGACGACCCGCCACCTGCTGAGCTCGCCGACGGCGTTCGTCGAGACGATCACGGATCCGGAGCAGCTCGCCAAGAGCATCGCTGCGGCACTCCTCCTGCTGCTCGTCGGCGCCCACCTCCGTCGGTTCCTCGGCACGCACGTCGAGGACTGAGGGCAGGGCTAGCTCCTGCGCTCCACCGCTTCGGTGCCGGAGGAGCTCGTCGCCGGGTAGGGAGGATCGGCGAGCTGCGCGCGAAGCGCCTCGTTCTCCTCCTGCAGCTGCTGCTTCTCGGTGCGGACGTGGCGCACCTGCTGCTTGGTCTCCAGGCGGCGGCTGCGCCTGCGCCTCGCGCTCATGACCAGCAGCGCCAAGGCGAGCACAGCGATGCCGCCCACGGCCACGCCTCCGAGGAATAGCTCGCCGAGGGACAGGTTGCTGAGGCTCGAGCCGAAGGCCGAGACCGAGACCGGGTCCGTGTTGTCGAGCACGACCGCGACCGTGACACCGGCGGCCGCGAGGAGCAGAAGAAGGCCGAGGACGACCATGGGTACCTCCAGGGGTGTTGTTCTCTCCCCTACCCCGCGCGGACCTCGCCCAGTCCACTGGCCAGCACGACGTCGAGCAGCCTCACGGCGCCGGCCTTGTCGAGCGGTTCGTTGCCGTTGCCGCACTTCGGGGACTGGACGCAGGAGGGGCAGCCTGTGGCGCACTCGCACGAGCTGATCGCGTCGCGCGTGGCCTGCAACCAGGCAGCCGCCCTGCCGTAGCCCCGCTCGGAGAAGCCCGCGCCGCCAGGGTGGCCGTCGTACACGAACACCGTCGCGAGTCCGGTGTCCTCGTGCAGCGCAGTGGACACCCCGCCGATGTCCCAGCGGTCGCAGGTGGCGAACAGCGGCAGCAGGCCGATCGCGGCGTGCTCAGCGGCGTGCAGGGCTCCCGGCTGATCGGCCCACTCCAGCTCCGCCCGCTCGAGCAGCTGGGGAGTGACCGAGTACCAGACCGCACGCGTCGTGAGCTGTCGTGGCGGGAGGTCGAGCAGCTCCTCGCCGAGCACCTCGCCGCTGCCCACCCGCTTCTTCAGGTAGGACACGACCTGATGGGTCACGTCCACCGTGCCGAACGTCAGCTCGATGCCGTCGAAGGACCGGGACCGAAGTGTCTCGGCGATGCGGATGTCGGTGACGTCGCGCGCCGACGTCGAGTAGTCCGGCTCGTCGGCGCGGACCAGTGCCACGGCCTCCTCGAGGTCGAGCTGCTCGACGACGTAGGACTCGCCCTGGTGGAGGTAGAC
>JAODNB010000378.1 GCA_025464795.1 Frankiales bacterium | reverse complement strand
CGTCGCCGCTGGAAGGTGGACGTCGCCGACGAGGTCCACGCCGTCGCTGGCGATGATGCTGACATCGGTCAGGTCCTTCGGGGCGGCCGCGTGCGCGGGGCCTACCGCGAAGGCGGTCGCGGCGACGCACAGGGCAGCAAGGAGCGGGCGCAGACGCATGCCTTCTGTTTCGCCAGCGGCACGCCAAGTCCTTCAGCGCCAGTGGTACTCGCGACGCAGCTGGTCAGCAACCAGGTCGAAGCGAGCGCGATCCAGGACGGCTCCCTCGCGCCGGATCCCGTGCTCAGGTACGGCAAGCACGCGGTCCAGCCGCACCCAGGACGGCCGGTTCTCCGTGTCCCAGGAGCCGACGCCGAGACCCAGCCAGCCGCGCTGACCCTCGCGGTCGGCGTTGCTGGACAGCATGAGCCCGAGCAGCTCCCTGCCGTCGCGGCCGACGACGAGCACCGGACGGTCCTTGCCACGGCGGGCGTCCTCCTCGTACGGCACCCAGGTCCACACGATCTCGCCCGGATCAGCGGCACCGTCGAGCTTCGGCGCGTAGGCGAGGTGCCTCCCCCGTACCTGCTTCGGGCTCGCGGTGCGGGTCCGACCTCTTGTCTGAGTCCGCACGACGTCCTTGAGCACCCGAACCCTGATGCTCCGCCAGTCCATCGCTAGTACCGGCCGTCCTTGATGCGGGCGGTGATCTGGCGCTCGGCGTAGAAGGACAGGAAAGGGATCGTGCCGGCCAGGGCCACGAGCAGCACCGTGGTCAGGGGGAAGCGCCGGCGGCGCCACAGGTCGCCGATCGTCACCAGCAGCACGATGTAGAGGTAGCCGTGGGCGATGCCCAGGCCCACCTCGATGGGCCGGTACTGGATGATCACCCCGAAGACGAGGACCACCAGCAGGGTGCCGACGAGGTAGGCCATCAGCCGGTAGCGGTTCAGCGCGGTGTTCAGCGGGATCGCTCGTTCAGCTCGAGGAGCATCCGGTTGTACGCCGCCAGCTCGGGGTCTTCGTCGTCGGAGACCGGCTGAGCGGTCGGGTGGTAGGTCTGCACCGGCTGCGGCTCTTCCGGAGGCGGGCCGCCGCGAAGGTCATCGCGCAAGAACCACCCCCAGCACAGCACGGCGAACAGGCCGAACAACGTCCACTCGATCGTGTAGGACCAGTTGAGGATCGAGTGGCGGTGCAGGGCGCGTCCGTACTGCCAGCGACCGAAGCCGTAGCACGCGCCGACGGCCGCGACCACGAGGACGTGGCGCAGCAACCAGCGCGGAGCGACCAGGAGGCGGAGCACGCCCCCAGGCTAGTCGTCCAGGTAGTCGCGGAGCGACGCGGAGCGCGACGGGTGCCGCAGCTTGGAGAGCGTCTTGCCCTCGATCTGACGGATGCGCTCACGGGTGAGGATGAAGTCCTTGCCGATGTCGTCCAGGGTGCGTGGCTGACCGTCGACCAGGCCGTAGCGCATCTCCATCACGCGTCGCTCGCGGTCGGTCAGCGACGCGAGCACGGCCGAGAGCTCCTCGCGCATGAGCAGGAAGGCGGCGGCCTCGCCGGGCATGACGGCGTGCTCGTCCTCGATGAAGTCACCGAGGCTGGCGTCGCTGTCCTCGCCGATGAGGGCGTCGAGAGAGGCAGGGTCGCGGTTGTAGGACCGGATCTCCTCGACGCGCTCCGGCGTCAGGTCGACCTCGACGGCGATCTCGGCGGCGGTGGGCTTGCGACCCAGCTGCACCACGAGGTCGCGCTCGACGCGACGGATCTTGTTGACCTGCTCCACCATGTGCACGGGCAGGCGGATGGTGCGGGCCTGGTCGGCCATGGCGCGGGTGAGGGCCTGACGGATCCACCACGTCGCATAGGTCGAGAACTTGAAGCCCTTGGTGTAGTCGAACTTCTCCACGGCGCGGATGAGACCCAGGTTGCCCTCCTGGATCAGGTCGGTGAGCCCCATGCCGCGGCCGGCGTACTTCTTGGCGACCGAGACGACCAGGCGGAGGTTGGCCTCGAGCATGTGCTGCTTGGCGCGCTCGCCCTCACGCACGATGTACTGCAGGTCGGCCTTCATCTGGGGCGCGATCTTGCCGCCGGCGGCGAGGCGCTCAGCCGCGAACAGGCCGGCCTCCATGGCGCGGGCGAGCTCGACCTCCATCTCGGCGGTCAGCAGCGGCACGCGACCTATCTGGTTGAGGTACAGGCGCAGGACGTCGACGCTCAGGGTCGCCCCCGCCTCGATCTCCTCCTGCTCCTCCTTCTCGGCCTCCGCCGCCAGCTCCTCGGGAGTCGGCTCGTCGGCGGTGACCGCCAGCGCCACGTCCACGACCTCCGCGCCCTCGACCACCGGCACGTCCTCGGCCGGAGCCGGCTTGGCCTTGGAGCCGCCCTTCTTGGCCGCGGCCCGCTTCGCCGGCGGCTTCGTCGCCTGGGCGGTCCCCTGGGGTCCCTCGGGGACCAGGGCCTCCCCGGGGCTCTGCTCAAGAACCGCGGCGACGCTGCCGGCTGCCTTCTTGGCAGCTTTGGCGCGCGTGGCCTGGGGCTGCTCGGGTGCGGCAGCGCTCATGCTCGGCTGATCTCCTCTGGCATGCCCGCGAGGGCTCTCGTGCTGGGGGGTCGTGCTGGGGCTTTATTGTCGCACCGTTGCCGCTCGGCCGTGTCGCTCGTCACCCTGCGGGGTGCAAATCGGCTGGCAGGGGTAGGGACCGGCCAACGGCAATCTCACCCCAGGAG
>JAODNB010000366.1 GCA_025464795.1 Frankiales bacterium | reverse complement strand
CCGTCGCGTCGCGGGCGACAGGCTTCCTGCGCACCGCCGTCCTGGCGGCGGCGCTCGGCGTCGGCCCGGTCGCGAACGCCTTCAACGTCGCCAACACCGCCCCCAACATCGTGTACGAGCTGCTGCTCGGCGGCATCCTCACCAGCGTCGTCGTACCTCTTCTCGTACGCGCCCTGAAGGATGGCCTGGAGACCGGGATCGCCTACACACAGCGGCTTCTCGGGCTCACCCTCGTCGCCCTCGGTGGAACCGTCCTCGTCCTGGTCATCGCAGCACCGCTCGTCCTGAGGCTCTACCTCGACCCTGGCACGCCGACGTTCCACCTCGCCGTCGTGTTCGCGGTGTTCTTCTTCCCGCAGGTGCTGTTCTACGGGCTCGGAGCCGTGCTCGGGGCCTACCTGAACGCGCAGGGGCGGTTCGGCCCGCCCATGTGGGCTCCGGTCCTCAACAACGTCGTCGTCATCGCGACCGGACTGCTGTTCTTCCTCGTGCCGAGCCCGCACGTGTTCAACGAGCGGACCATCACCGACACCCAGGTCGGAGTCATCGGCGTCGGCGTGACCCTCGGCATCCTCGCCCAGACCGTCGCGCTGATCCCGTCCCTGCGGGCAGCCGGGCTCCCCCTGCGGCCCCGGTTCGACTTCCGCGGTACGGGCCTGGGCGCGGCCGGCCGGCTCGCGCGGTGGACCTTCTTCTACGTCGTGTGCAACCAGCTCGTCCTGCTCGTCGTCATCCAGCTGGCGAACCGGGTCCCGAGGAACGAGGGGGCCTCGTACAGCTCCTACGTCTACGCGTTCCTGCTCTGGCAGCTGCCGCACGCCGTCGTCGGCGTCAGCGTCATCACGGCGCTCCTCCCGGCCATGAGCCGCGCTGCGGCCGACGACCGGATCGCTGACCTCCGCGAGCAGCTCGACCGGGGGCTCAGGTTGAGCATCTGCATCCTGGTGCCCGCCTCGGCCGCCTACATCGTGCTCGGTCACCCCATCGCCGTGCTCGTGTTCGGGCACGGCCGCACCGGGATCGCCCACGCGCACGACATCGGCACCCTGCTCGCCGTCTTCGCGTGCGGGCTCGTGGCGTTCAGCACCTACCAGCTGCAGCTGCGGGCGTTCTACGCCCTGCAGGACACCCGTACGCCGGCCTTCATCAACCTCGCGGTCAACGCGACCACCGTGGTCGTCGATGTCGCGCTCTACCTCGTCCTGCCCGTGAACGAGCGGGTCCTCGGCCTTGCGGCGGGCCAGGCCAGCTCCTTCCTCGTCGGTGTCCTCGTCTGCACCTCCGTCCTCGCGAAGCGGGTGCCACGCAACCCCGAGGGCTTCGTGCTGCGGACGGCGGTCCGGTGCGCGTTCGCGGTGGCCGTACCCGCTGCGCTGGCCTACCTCGTGGTGGTGCTCGTCGAGCACCACGTCGGCGAGGACCTCCCTTCGGCGCTGCTGTCCCTCGCCGTCGGCGGCGGGCTGCTGACCGTCGGGTACGCCCGGCTGGCGCGGCGCGTGCACGTCCCCGAGGTGCACGAGGTCGTCGGACCCGTGCTGGCCAGGCTCGGGCGCTAGTCCGATCGGCTCAAGCCCGACGTCGGATCAGCCGACGTTCCGGAGGTGGTGAGCACTCGGATCCGTGATGACGCAGGCCTGATCGTCCTGGGCTGGATGACCAAGCTCGTCCTGACCATGGCCGTGCTCGGCCTGATCGCGTTCGACGGCATCTCGGTGCTCACCGCCACGTTCAGCGCCGCCGACCGCGCCACGACCTACGCCAACGACGCTGCTGTCCTGTACCGGTCCAACAAGAACATCGATACCACGTACGCCGCCATCGTGGCCGAGGCGAAGGCCAACGGCGACACGGTCGACATCCGGACCTTCAGCGTCGCGCCGGACGGCAACGCGTCGCTGACCATGCACCACACGGCGCACACGATCTGGATGGATCGCGTCAGCTTCTTGAAGAAGTACACGACCGTGACCGAGCACGGCGAGGGAAGCCCGGGTTCGTGATCCGCCGCCGCTCCCAGCTCCTCGCCTCCCTCGCGAGCCTCGTCACCACCGGACTGCTGGTGTCCGGCGTACCCGCGCAGGCCACGAGCCTGCAGGACGCCAAGCGGGCGGCCACGGCGCTCCGGGTCAAGGTCGACGCCCTGCGCCAGCAGGCGGAGGTCGCGACCGAGGACTACGACGAGGCGTACGCGCGCCTCGGCAAGGCGGTCAACGACCACCTTGCTGCGGAGCGCGCCCTCGGCGAGGCAGAGCAGGCCTCCGGCGCGACCGACGAGACCATCAACAAGCGGGTCCGGGCGCTCTACATGTCCGGTGGCTCCGCCGCGCTCTACGCCCACGTGCTGAGCAGCTCGACCATCACCGAGGTCGCGAACCGGCTCGACCAGGTCCAGGTCGTCATCCAGGGCGACAAGCGTGCCAACGTGGCCGCCAACCGCACCCTCGCAGGCCGTGAGGCTGCGGAGCGCACGCTCGCCGCTACGGCGGCTCAGCAGACGAAGCTGCAGCAGGTCGTGTCCGCTCGGGCCGACCAGGTCCGCACGCTGCTCGCCCAGACCGACGCGCTGCTCGCGGCCGCGGACCAGCGGGTCCGCGACATCGCCGACGCCCAGCGACGGGCCGCCGAGGCCGCCGCGGAGGCCCG
>JAODNB010000340.1 GCA_025464795.1 Frankiales bacterium | reverse complement strand
TCCGCGCCAACGGCTTCCAGGACGTCTGGCAGAACAGCGACCTGTTCCGGGAGCTGCGGGAGCCGCAGACCGGTGGCGCCTGCGCGTCCTGCGACCACTACGACTCCTGCCAGGGCGGGTGCATGGCAGCGAAGTTCTTCACCGGTCTGCCGCTCGACGGCCCGGACCCCGAGTGCGTGCAGGGCTACGGCGAGCTGGCTCTCGCGACCGTCGGCCGTGAGCTGCCGAAGCCCTCGGGTGACCACTCGCACAAGGGCGGGGTACGGGGCGGTCCCGTCCCCCTCACCCTGTCCGTGCGGCGTCCCGACTCCGCTCCGCCCGTGTCGGCCTGCGCCGAGAGCCCCCTGGCAGGACTCCCCCTCTGATGCAGCTCACCGCCCCCGTCGTGCTGGGGGCCCGGACGGCACCGTCGCGCGTGGTCTTCGGACCGCACGAGACGAACCTCGCGCGCGGGCGGGCGCTGTCGGACAAGCACGTCGCCTACTACGCCGAGCGGTCCGCCGGGGGCTGCGGCGTGATCGTCACCGAGACCGCGTCGGTGCACGAGTCGGACTGGCCGTACGAGCGCGCCCCGCTGGCCGGCGAGTGCGCGCACGGCTGGTCCGCGATCGTCGCCGCCGGCCCATCGTCGCTGGTGCTGGCGTCCCTCGGTCACACCGGCGGGCAGGGCTCGTCGGCTTACTCGCAGCGATCGCTGTGGGCGCCGTCCGCCGTCGCGGACGCAGTCTCCCGGGAGCTCCCCCAGGTGATGGGTCCTGCCGAGATCGGTTGCGTCATCACAGGTTTCGCTGAGGCCGCGGTTCTCGCCATGGCGGCGGGCTGTGCGGGCGTCGAGATCGAGGCCGGCGACCGCTCGTTGCTGCGGCAGTTCCTGTCGGGCATCACCAACGCGCGTGACGACGGCTACGGCTCGGACAAGGCGCTGCTGCTCCGACAGGTTCTCACCGCAGTCCGCGCGGCCATCGGTGACGGGCTGCTTGCTCTGCGGCTGTCGTGCGACGAGCTGGCTCCCTGGGCCGGTGTCACGCCGGAGCACGCCGTCGCGCTGGTCCCCTCCCTCGACGTCGACCTGCTCACGGTCGTGCGCGCCGGGCCTTACGCGGGGTCCGCCTACCGCCCCGACGCGCACATCGAGGAGGGCTTCAACCTCGCGCTGTGCGCGCAGGTGAAGGAGGCCACCGGCGCGCAGGTCGTCCTGCAGGGCTCGGTCGTCACCGGTGCCTTCGCGGAGCAGGCGCTCGCGACGGGCGGGTGCGACCTGGTCGAGATGACCCGGGCTCAGATCGCCGACCCCGCGCTGGTGCGCAAGCTCCGGAACGGCGAGGCCCCTCGGCCGTGCGTGCTGTGCAACCAGGCCTGCCGCGTACGCGACGCACGCAACCCGATCGTGTCCTGCATCGGTGAGCCGCGCAGCGGCTACGAGCTGACCGAACCCCTTGTGCAGCAGGGGATCTCGGGTCGCCAGGTGCTGGTCATCGGTGGTGGACCGGCGGGCCTCGAGTGCGCCCGCGTGCTGGCCCTGTCCGGGGCAGACGTCACGCTTCGGGAGGCCTCCCCGAGGCTCGGTGGCGCGGTGAACGACGCCTCGCTCGGCACGGGTCGCTCTCGGCTGCGTCACCTCACGGACTGGCTGGCCGCCGAGTGCCTGCGGCTCGGCGTGACGATCCAGGTCGACTCGCCGGTGACACCGGCCCAGATCACCTCCTCCCCCGGCGCCGTCGTCCTCGCGACCGGTTCGCGCCCGCGCGCCGACGGCGTGGACGCCAGAGCCGCTCTGCGCGGCGAGCTGCCTGCGGGCTCGGTGCTGGTCCTCGACACCGTCGGTGGCCCGGTCGGCGTGAGCGTCGCCGAGAAGCTGGCTGCGGAGGGACGCGACGTCCGCATCGTCACCCAGGACCCGATCGTGGGGACCCTGCTGTCCTTGACCGGTGACCTCGCCGACTGCAACACGCGGCTGCAGCGGGCAGGAGTCCAGCGCGAGCTGAAGTCCTTGCTGCGCAGCACTTCAGGCGGCACGGCGCTGCTCGAGGATGTCTGGACAGGCACTCAGCGATCCGTACCTGCCGAGGTCGTCGTCGACTGCGGTCACCGCCTGCCGTCGGAAGACCTGTATGTCACCGGCATGCTTCGCGCGGGTGACTGCGTGGCTCCCCGCACGATCCTCGAGGCCGTCCTCGAGGGCCGCCGACGGGCCGCTGATGTCTAAGTACACGCACCTGCTCACGCCGCTGCGCCTTGGACCGCTGACGGTCTCGAACCGGGTCGTGTTCAGCGCCCACCTCACCAACTACGCGCAGGGCGGCATGCCGACCGAGCAGCACGCGGCCTACTACGCCGCCCGGGCCGCCGGCGGGGCCGGCCTGATCATCACGGAGGAGCACAGCACCCACCTCACGGACTGGCCCTACGAGAAGCTCATCCACGGCTTCGACCCGAAGGTCATCCCCGGCTACCGGCGCATCACCGACGCGGTGCACGCGCACGGCGTACCGATCCTGGCCCAGCTCAACCACAACGGCGGTCAGGCCTCGTCGATGTTCAGCCGCCTGCCCGTCTGGGCGCCGTCACCGATCCCCGATCCGCTGTTCCGAGAGGTGCCCAAGGCCTTGGAGCACCACGAGATCCGCTCGGTCGTCGACGGCTACGCCCAGGTCGCGGAGCACTGCCTGGCGGGTGGCTTCGACGGCGTCGAGCTGCAGTGCAGCCACTCCAGCATCGTGCGCGGGTTCCTGTCACCTGCCACCAACACCCGCACCGACGTGTACGGAGGGGTGCTCGAGAACCGCGCCCGCCTCCTGCTCGAGATCGTCGCCGCCGTGCGGGCCGTCCTCGGTCCCTCCAAGGCCCTGGGAGTGCGGCTGTGCGGCGACGAGCTGATCGAGGGTGGCACCCGGATCGACGAGGCCGTTGCCGTCGCCCAGATGTGCGAGGCCACCGGTCAGGTGGACTACATCAACACCTCGATCGGCGTGGCCACCGCGACGCTCTACATGATCGAGGCGTCGATGCAGGTCCCCCCGGGTTACGCGATGTTCATCCCCTCCGCGATCCGTGAAGCGGTCAGCATCCCGGTGGTCGGCGTCGGCCGCTTCAAGGACCCGGTCCAGGCCGACCGCGCGCTGCAAGCCGGACAGGCCGACCTCATCGGCGTGGTGCGGGGGCAGATCGCGGACCCGGACTTCGTCCGCAAGGCCCGCTCCGGGTCGGCGCAGGACATCCGCACCTGCCTGTCCTGCAACCAGGAGTGCGTCGGCCGGATGGGCCTCAACCGGTGGCTCGGCTGCATCGAGAACCCCCGTACCGGTCGTGAGGCCGTTGCTCTTCCCCTGCCGGGTAGGCGTTCTCAGCGGGTGCTGGTGGTCGGGGGTGGCCCGGCTGGGCTCCAGGCCGCCGTCACCGCTGCTGAGCGCGGGCACTCCGTCACGCTGCTCGAGAAGCTCGACCGGCTGGGGGGCCAGGTTCCCGTGGCGGCATCGGTCCCCTCGCGGGCTGAGTTCCTCGACATCACCCGCAACCTGGTCGCCGCTGCCCATCGGGTGGGGGTCGAGGTCAAGCTGTCGCACCACGTCAACGCCGTTGACCTGCTCGCGGACGCACCGGACGCGGTGATCGTGGCAACGGGCGCGGTACCCCACAAGCCCTGGTGGGCAGGAGATCTCGAGCGGGTGGTCGACGTGCGCGATGTGCTCGAGGGTCACTGCTCACCCCAAGGTCGCGTGCTGGTCGTCGACGAGCTCGGCTTCCACCAGGCCACCTCGGTCGCGGAGCTGCTGGCCGATCGTGGCTGCTCCGTCGAGGTGGCGACCCCGGGCATGGTCGTCGGCCAGGACCTCGGGATCACGCTCGACCTCGAGACCTGGAACGTGAAGGCCGACGCCAAGGGCATCACCCAGACGACTGACGTCGTCCCCATGGGAGCGGTCGACGGCATCACGGTGACCCTGCAGCACCACCCCACAGGGACCGACGTGGTGCGCACGGTCGACTGGGTCGTGTGCGCGGTGCAGCAACGGGCCGACGACGCGCTGTTCCACGAGCTCGCCGACGCGCCCTTCCGGGTCGAGCGCATCGGTGACTGCCTCGCGCCCCGCCGCGCGCACGCCGCCGTCATCGAGGGCCATCGCGCGGCGGTCTCGCTATGACCTCCACCTCTGCAGACGCGCACGCGATCCAGTGCGGGCGCATCCGATCGGGTGCCGCCGGCCAGCGGGATGACGTGTCTCCCGGGGAGGCGTATCCGATCGGATACCGCGGTACCCGATCGGATACCTCCCTGCGGAGCAGCACGTGTCCCGCGCGCCCCGGCACGGGGAGCGCCGCATGACCGTCACCACCGCGCACCTGGGGCAGGTGGCCGTCGAGCCGCTCGAGCTGAGCCGGCTCGCGGTCGTCATCGTCCGCAACGCCGTGCTGCCTGTCGGTGCGGCGGAGGCCGTCGCGGAGGCGGGTGGTCGGGTGCTGCTGCTCGGGTCGGGTACGGCCGAGGCCGCCGCCGAGCTCGGCGCACCGCGGGCGTGGCACGCGGAGACGCTCGACGCCGCCCCGGGCGGCCTGAGCTCGGCGCTCGTGCCGCTGCTCGAGCAGGTGCGGCTCCTGATCTTCCCCGCCAGCCCCGACGGCCGGGACTTCGCGCCGCGGCTCGCCGCAGCCCTGAGCCGACCGCTGCTGGCCTACGCGACGGCCGTCCGCGTGGCCGACGACGGCATCACCGCGACCCTCAGTCGGCTCGACGGCCGCCTTGACGTCGAGGTCCGCACCAGTGAGCCGGCGGTCGCGACCCTGGTCCCGGGTGCCCGGAGCCCGCTGCCCCCCAGCAACGGCGAGGTGTTCGAGCTCGTCCTGTCGGTCACCCCAGGGGTGGATGCGATCCGGCTCGCCGTGCTCGAGCCCGACCCCGCGACGATGGACCTCGCCGAGAGCGCTCGCGTCGTCGGAGGTGGTGCCGGGCTGGTGCCGCAGGGCACGGACGCGGCTGAGACCTTCGCCCTCCTGCGGGCCGTGGGTGCCCGGCTCGGTGCCAGCACCGGAGCCACGCGGGTCATCACCGACGCCGGCTGGATGCACCACGACCGGCAGATCGGCACCACGGGCGTGACGATCCGCCCGGACCTCTACATCGCGTTCGGGGTCGCGGGGGCCAGCCAGCACACCGGTGGCCTCGGTGCGCCGAAGCACGTGGTCAGCATCAACACGGACGCGTCCTGCCCGATGACGGCCATGGCGGACCTCGGGCTGGTCACTGACGCCCATGCCCTCCTTCACGTTCTCGCCGGCAGACTGGGGGTCGCACCATGACGGACGTCATCGTCGTCGGCGCCGGCCCCGCCGGGGCGTCAGCAGCTCTGACGGCAGCTCGCGCCGGCCTCGAGGTCGTGCTGCTCGAGCGCGGTCCCTTCCCGGGCAGCAAGAACGCGTACGGAGGCGTTGTCTACGGGCGTGTCCTCGATGACGTGCTGCCCGGCTGGTACGACGAGGTGCCGGTCCAGCGCTGGGTCACGAGGCGGAGCACGATGGTCCTCACCGACACCCAGGCGCTCACCGTCGACTTCCGTAGCACGGCCTGGGGAGAAGCGCCGTACAACGGCTGCACGACCTTCCGCGCCGACTTCGACAGCTGGCTGGCGAACAAGGCGGTGGAGGCAGGTGCGCAGCTCGTGACGAGCACCGTCGCCACCGGCCTCCTGGTCGAGAACGGCGTCGTCGTGGGCGTGACGACCGACCGACCCGACGGGGACCTGCGGGCGAAGGTCGTCATCGCTGCCGACGGCGTGAACTCCTTCCTCGCCAAGCAGCTCGGCCTGCTCCCGAAGACCGATGCAGCGCACCTGACCCTCGGGGTGAAAGAGGTGCTCAGCCTGCCGCGCGAGGTCATCGACGAGCGCTTCGGAGTCCGCGGCGACGAGGGCGTCGACGTGGAGATCCTCGGCTGCACAAGGGGGATCGCGGGCGGCGGCTTCGTCTACACGAACAAGGACAGCCTCAGCGTGGGGGTCGTCGTCAGCATCGACGGGCTGGCGAAGAGCGGCATCCGTCCCGAGGAGCTCATCGCCGACCTGAAGGCCCATCCCGCTGTCGCGCCCTGGGTCCAGGGCGCGGAGGTCAAGGAGTACGCCGCGCACCTCATCCCGGAGGGCGGCTACGACCATCTCCCCGAGCTGTCGGCGCCGGGCTTCCTGGTCACCGGTGACGCGGCGGGCCTCTGCCTGGCAGCCGGCATCTGGCTGGAGGGCGTCAACTTCGCGATCGGGTCAGGACTGGCCGCCGGGAAGGCCGCCGCCGGGCACGTGCAGCGCGACGAGCCGCTGACGTCGTACAAGCAGGACCTCGAGGGCTCGTTCGTGCTGCAGGACCACAAGAGGCTGCGCAAGGCACCGGGGCTGGTGCTGAGCGACCGGGTGCAGCAGCAGTACCCGGGGATGATCGCCGACCTCGTCGAAGGGATGTTCACCGTGACGAACCCGACGGCCAAGCCCGGCGTCCTGACGCTGCTGCGTCGGAGCGCCAAGAAGCACGGCGTGAAGCTGCGGCACCTGGCCGCCGACGGCCTCAGCGGCGGGAGGACCTTCCGATGACCCAGTGGGATGACATGGCGTTCGACGATCGGATGGGAACCGTCGAGTTCCGGGTCGGCGAGCGTCCGCACATCGTGGTGGACAGCGACATCTGCCGGTCGTGCACCACCAAGGCCTGCGTCACCGCGTGCCCAGCGAACCTGTTCGCACCGACCTCCGACGGCGGCATCCTGTTCAACTACGAGCAGTGCTTCGAGTGCGGCACGTGCTACCAGGTGTGCAACAGCGAAGGCGCCCTGTCGTGGACCTATCCCGACGGCGGTCAGGGCGTGGTGTTCCGCCATGGGTGAGCTGGTGGTGGTCCTGCTGCGGTGCACCGACCTTCGGCCCGGGGTGGACCCGCTCACCGGCGCGATCTCCCGTGATCCCAGGGCATCTGCCCTGTCAGCCAGTGACGCCGCTGCTCTCGAGCACGGGCTTCGGATCGGCGAGCTGCTGGGCAAGCGGGTGCTCGCGATGACCGCCGGCGGCCCGGAGACAGAGGCGCCGCTCCGCGAGGCGCTCGCCCTGGGGGCTGAGGTCCGACGGGTGCCCGTCACCGCGTCCTACCTCGAGGAGCTCGCCGCTGACGAGCGGGCCCTCGCGCAAGCTCTGGTCGCTGCTCTGCAGGGCGAGGTCCCCGACCTGGTCCTGTGCGCGGACCGCTCCGCCGATCGGGGGACGGGGGCGCTGCCGGCCTTCCTCGCGCACGAGCTCGGGTGCGCGCAGGCGCCGGGTCTGGTGAGCCTGGAGCTGACCCCGGACGGCCTCGTCGCCGAGCGCCGCCTGGACTACGGACGTCGTGAGCGGATGCTCGTGCCGCTCCCGGCCGTCTGCTCCGTCGAGGGCGCTGGCGTCCGGCTGCGTCGCGCCAGTCTGCCCGCGTCGTTGCAGGCGGCCACGGCGGCCGTCCCCGTCGCCGATGTCGCGGTGAAGCCCGGCGCGGTGCGCGTCGTCCGGGCGGGTCCCTCGCGGCCGAGGCCCCGCCACCTGCCGGCACCGACCGGGACGTCGAGGGAGCGGCTGCTCGCTCTCACCGGCGCCCTGCTCTCGCACGAACCGCCGACGGTTGTCGGACCCGTCGGGGCGGAGGAGGCTGCCGATGAGCTGCTCGACTTCCTCGTCCGGCAGGGCTACTTGTCCGAGGCGCGCACGGGATGGGCGGTGACGTGAACCTCGCAGACCTCACGTGGCAGGCGGTCGACGCTCAGGTGCTGGTCGTCCCTCTCGGGTCCACCGAGCAGCACGGACCGCACCTGCCCCTGTCGACGGACACGGACATCGCCGCGGCACTGGCCCACGGCCTGGCTGCCCGCCGGCAGGACTGCGTGGTGGCACCTGCCGTCCCCTACGGCGCGAGCGGGGAGCACGCGGGGTTCGCGGGGACGCTGTCGATCGGCCACGAGGCCCTCGAGTCGCTGCTCGTCGAGCTGGTCCGCTCAGCCACCGAGACCTTCCCCCACGTGCTGCTCGTCAACGGGCACGGCGGCAACGCTCCGACCCTCGCCGCCGCATGTGCCCGGTTGCGTGATGAGAGCCGCGACGTGCTCGTGTGGTCGCCGACGTGGGGCGGTGATGCGCATGCCGGTCGCACCGAGACGTCGGTGATGCTCGCCCTCAACCCGGCAAGGGTCGGAGAGGCTCGCGAGGCCGGGGCGACCGACAACCTCATCGACCTGCTTCCGCAGCTCCGCCGTGGCGGCCTGCGGTCGGTCACCCAGAACGGCGTGCTGGGAGACCCCCAGGGCGCCACCGCCGAGGAGGGCCAGCAGCTGATCGCCGACGCCATCGCCGACCTGGAGAAGACCGTCATCGACTGGCTCATCGTCGAGCCCGCATGAGGACCGCGCTCGTCACCGGGGGGGCCCGCGGCATCGGCGCGGCCACCGTGCAGGCCCTGGTAGAAGCCGGATGGAACGTCGTGGCGACGGACCGCTGCGCCGACGACCCTCGGCTGCCGTACCCGATGGGCACGTGGGAGGAGCTCTCCCGGCTCGAGGGCCCCACCGTGGTCGTGATGCAGGCCGACACCTGCTCGTACGACGACCTGAGCCGTGCCGTCGCGCTGGCCGAGGAGCGCTTCGGAGGGCTCGACGCAGCCCTTGCGGTCGCCGGCGTCGTCGCCGGCGGAGTGCCCCTGTGGGAGCAGACCGAGGAGCAGCTCGCCGCCGTTCTGGACGTCGACCTGCACGGGGTGATCGCGCTGGCGAGGGTGGCGATCCCGGCACTCCTGCGTCAGCCCGCGCCGCGATCCGGTCGGTTCGTCGCGGTGTCATCAGCCGCCGCGACCCGCGGTCTGCCGATGCTGGCTGCCTACTGCGCAGCGAAGGCCGGCGTGAACGGGCTCATCCGCGGGCTGGCCGCTGAGCTCCGTGGCACTGGGGTCACCGCGTCTTGCGTCAGCCCAGGCTCGACGAGGACTCCCGTCCTCGAGGAGAGCGCCCGGCTCTACGGGCTGGCCGACGTCGAGCACTTCGCCCGGCAGCAGCCACTGGAGCGGCTGCTCGAGCCGCAGGAGGTCGCTGCGGCTCTGGTCTGGCTGGCGAGCGAGGCCAGCTCAGGTGTCACCGGCGCCGACGTCGCCGTCGACGGCGGCCTTGCTCTCTGAGCCCGGCGAGCCCGCCGCTCGGGTCGTGCTCGACCCGCGCACCCGGCGGCTGCACGGCGACCGGGTGCTGCTCAGCCCGACAGGTCGGCTGCTGAGGCTCGGACTCGGCGGCCCCGCGGCGCTGGTCGCGCTCGACGAAGGCAGGGCCACCGAGACCCAACGCGCCCTGGGCCGCACCCTGGTCGACGCAGGCGCGGCGCACCCCCTGCCGATCCGGCGGGAGGCGGACGACGTCACCGTGGTGATCCCGGTCAAGGATCGGCCGCTCGAGCTGGCCCGGTGCCTGGCCTCCCTGACCGGCGACGTGCTGGTGATCGACGACGGCTCACAGGTCCCGGTGACGCCTTCCGGAACGCGGGTCGTGAGGCGGGCCAACGGTGGACCCGCAGCCGCCCGGAACACCGCACTTCCCTTGCTGGACAAGGACTTCGTGGCGTTCCTGGACAGCGACTGCGTCGCACCACCCGGATGGCTCGAGGAACTGCGGGGACACTTCGACGACCCCTCCCTCGGTGCCGTCGCCCCGCGCGTCCGCGGCGGCATCCGCAGCCCGCTGGACCTCGGGCCCCGACCGGCGACGGTCCGGCCCGGCGGCGAGGTGTCCTACCTGCCGACCGCGGCTCTGCTGGTCCGCCGGTCCGCACTGACGGCCTTCGACGAGGACCTGCGCTACGGCGAGGACGTAGACCTGGTCTGGCGGATGATCGATGCGGGGTGGCAGGTCAGGTACGACCCGCGCGTCGTCGTCGAGCACACCGAGCCGACCGCGTTGGTCCGCAGGCTGGCCCGACGCTTCCACTACGGGACAGCGGCGGCCCCGCTGTCCAAGCGGCACCCGACCCGGGTTGCTCACGTCGTCCTGCCGCCGTGGTCAACGGCGGTCGTGCTCCTGGCCCGCAGGCACCCGCTCGCCGCGATGGGTGTCGCCGCCTGGTCGACGGTCAAGCTCGACCGCCACCTCGAGGCCCCGGCGGCGTCCGCGGCCGTCGTGCTCGACTCGGTGAGGAGCACAGCGCTGGGTCTTGGTCGCGCGCTCGCCCTGCTCGGTCCGGTGGGCTGGACCCGCCCGGTGCTGGTGGTCGCTCCGTACCTGCAGGAGTGGTGGCAGCGACGCCCCGGTTGCGACCCCGTGACCTACGTCGCGACGGCTCTGCTGGACCAGGCGGCGTACGGCGCCGGCGTGCTGAGCGGCTGCGTCCGGCACCGGACGACGGTTCCCCTCAGGCCCCGCTGGAAGTAGTTTCACCGGTGCGGCAGGAGAACGATTCGCGACGGCGAATCTCCCTCTCATCGCACGACGCGCGTGACGGCCCAGGGCTGCGCACGTCGGGCCGGTAGACCAGCGGGGCGCTTCCGGGGGGAGGCGCCCCGCTGTTCTTAGCCGGTACGGGCGGTGTCGCGGCGGACGCGTAGGGCGGCCAGGAGCATCCCCGACGCGAAGCAGGCTCCGGCTCCCTCTCCCGCGCGGATCCTGAGGTCCAGCAGGGGCTCCAGACCGAGCCTGCCGAGCACCAGCGGGTGGGCGCGCTCGCGCGAGCGCTGGCCGGCGACGAGGTGCGCGGCGACGCCGGGTTCGAGGAGCACCGCGACCAGCGCCGCGACCGACGTCAGCAACCCGTCGAGCACGACGGCGGACCCGACAGACGCAGCGCCCAGGGCCACGCCCGTGAGCAGCGCGACCTCGGGGCCGCCGAGGCAGGCGAGAGCTCGTACGGGATCCGTCACGTCCCCGACGCGGTCGAGCGCGCCGGCCACCACCTCGCGCTTGCGACCGAGCATCGCGGTGTCGGCGCCGGAGCCGAGACCGACGACGTCGGCGGCCGGCAGGCGGAGCAGCAGGGCGGCCAGCGCGGCAGCGACGGTCGTGTTGCCGATGCCGACCTCGCCGAGCGCCACCAGCCCGTCGATCCCGGCGCCGATCGCGCGGCCCTGCTCCATCAGCTCTGTCACGCGGGCGAGCTCGAGCGCGTCGGTGTGCAGCAGGTCGCCAGTCGAGCTGCCCCCGTCGATCACCACGAAGGAGAGCCCGGCCGTGGCGGCGGCAACGGTGCCGAGTGCGGTGCCGACCCGAGCCGCAGAGAGCACGTCTGCCGTCACGGAGTCCGGGAACGCCGAGACGCCCAGCGCCGACACCGGGTGGGTGCCGCCGGCGAGCACCAGGGTGCCGCCCGTCAGGTCCGCGTGCCCCAGCGCAACCAGCCGGTCGACGGCGCGGTCGAGCACACCGAGCGACCCCGGCGGCGTCAGCAGCTCGTCGGCTGCGTCCCTGGCCGCGACCACGGCCTCGGGCGCCGGCGCCCGCAGGTGCGAGACCGGTGACTCCGACTCGGTCCAGCGGTCGGTCATGACGACCTCGCCGAGCGGTCGCCGCACGGACCAGCCTGCCCGCTCCAGCCCCGGTGAAGGAGGTCGCTCGTCAGGCCAGCCGAGGCACAGCCAACCGAGGGTGACGACGCCCTCCGGCAGGTCCAGCAGGGCACCGAGCGAGGACGGGGTGAACAGGGTGACCCAGCCCATGCCGAGGCCTTCGGCGCGCGCCGCGAGCCACAGGTTCTGGATGGCGCAGGCGCACGACCAGAGGTCGGCGTCGGGGAAGGTCGCCCGACCGAGCACACCGGCCGCCGGGACGCGCCGGTCGCAGCAGACGACGACCCCGAGGGGGGCCTCGCGGATCCCCTCGAGCTGCAGGTCGAGCAGCCGTCGCGCGGCTCCGGGCTCCAGCTGCGCCGCTTGCGCGAGCCGCTCCTGGTCCGCCATCAGGGCAGCCTGCTCGCGCAACGCCGGGTCCCGGACGACCAGGAAGCGCCACGGCTGCGAGTGACCGACCGACGGTGCCTGGTGGCCGGCGGTGAGGACGCGTTCGAGGACCTCTGCAGGCACGTCGTCGGGGCGGTACCGGCGGACGTCCCGGCGGGCGGACAGCACTCCGTACAGGCCCTCGCGAACGTCCGGCGAGAAGGCCCAGGCGTCCGGCGCGGAGGCCCGCTCAGCCGCCGACGTGCGATCCCCGATCAGCGGTACGGGGCGGGGCCAGGTCACGGCCCCACCGTAGGTCAGGTCAGCCGACGGCGAGCGACCAGGAGGCCAAGGCCGGCGAGCAGGAGCAGCAGCGCCACCTCAGGCGAACCGAGCCCACCGGTGGCCGGGAGACCCGAGGCGCTCGTGGGGACCGCCTGCGGGGTCCCCGTCACGGGACGGGTGACCGGGCGGACCGTCGGGGGGACCCCGGCGTTGCCCGCGATGTGGTCGAAGGGAGCCGTCGCGTCGATGACGTTCAGCAGGCCCAGCGGGTTGCCACCGAGGGTCGCGAGCGACGTCGAGGTGAACGCCGTCGCGCTGTAGAGGAGCTGGCCCTTCTTCGCGCCGGGGATCGCGGAGTACGGCACGTGCAGCGTGATGAGGCCGCTGCCGTCCTCTGTGCCCTTGATGGTCTTCGTGCTGTCGAAGGCCATGCTGATCTGCACCCCCGCCGTCGGGGCACCGACGTCACCGACGAAGTAGCGCGGCGTCCCGCCGGCCACGACCTCCATGCCGGCGTAGTAGATGTGGCCGTTGCCCGGCGTCGCCTTGTTGTACGTCGTGAAGCGGGTGATCCACTGGGCGGTCGTGCCACCGAGCGTCGGGCTGACCGCGGTCGACTCGAGCGACTTCACCTTCATCGTGATCTTCAGACCACCGGGCTCCTCGGCGATCGCCGCGTCGGTGAGGTCCTGGTTGACGCCGGCCTGCGTGCGGAGCGTGTTGGCGTTGTAGAAGGCGTCGAGCGTGCCGTCCTTGACCTTGTCGAACGGCAGCGCCGTCTTCTTGATCGTCTTGCCGGCGATCATCGTCGGTCCGCTGATCTGCTTCTGCAGCACCGGCGGCCCGTTCTCGGCGATGGCTCCGGTGGGACCGACGGTGTAGGAGTTCGAGGTGTCGTCGACGTAGACGACCGACAGCGCACCGTCCTGGTCGACACCGATGTTGAGGTAGTCACCCAGCGATCGGTCGCCCATGGTCACAGCACACGCCGTGCCCGCGGTGCAGATGGGGCCGTACTTCATCGGGTGCTCGGTCGCGGTCACCACGGTGTAGCTCGGGCTGGTCGCGAGGGCGTTGATGCTCTGCGCGACCTCGACGTCGAAGGAGGCCTTCGTCAGCGCGTCAAAGGTGTAGTCACCCTTCTCGTTGGTCTCGTTCGCGTGGTACCAGGCGACGCCGACCCGACCGGAGCTGCCGGCGGTGATCCAGGGGAAGGCGTTCGAGCCGGTCTTGCTGATCTGCACGGACTTGCCCCAGGTGTGGCCGCCGTCCTTGGAGACGTTGACGTAGACCTGGTACGGGCCCTTCGGTCCGTTGCTGCCGATCTGCTGCGCCGCGTTCACGAGGTAGAGGTTGCCGGCGCTGTCCTGAGCGATCGTCGGGAAGTTCGCCGCGCCGCAGATGCCCGGGGCGGTGCTGCTCTTGTCGGGGCAGATGTCGCCGTTGACCCGGATGTCCTGCCACTTCGCGGTCGTGATCTTCGCCTGGCCGGTCCCGGTGGTGGTCAGGGCGCCGACGCTGGCGTAGACGCTGTTGCCGTCCTGGCCGCCGTGGGCGATGACGAGCTCGCCCTTCTTGTTGACGATCTGGTTGCCCGGCAGGCTCTCCTCGTTCGTCACGCAGTTCACGACGCCGCCGCCGAGGCACGCAAGGCTGGGCTGGCTGTTGATGACCGGGGTGAAGTTCGCGCCGTCGTGGCTGACGGTCTCGACGAGCTGGTTGCCGATGGGGCTGTTCGGGTTCGCCCCGGACAGCACGGCGTCGTACTCCTCGTAGATCGCGAAGTCCGGGTCGCCCAGCTTGCCGTGGCTCGCGAACCACATCCGGTCGACCGGGGTGTTCGGGGCGGAGGTGCACGAGGCGGTGAAGGTCTGGCCGCCGTCGGTGCTCACGGAGTTCGACAGGTTCGTGAGGTTCTGCAGGTCGGACAGGTAGAGGTTGTCGCCGGCATCCTTCGCCAGCTCGGTGTCGCCGCCACCCACGCAGGAGGCGGGCTTGCCGAACGCCACGTTGCCCGGGACGAGCTGGAAGCTGTCGCCCTTGTCGGGCGACTTCCAGACGAACGACTCGCCCTGCGACGACCCGTTCGGGACGCTCGAGTAGATGCTGCCCTTGGAGTCCACGACGATGTCGGGCTCGAAGCCGCTGCGCTGGTGATCGATGATCACCTCGTGCCCGAAGCGCAGGGCATTGGGCTTCGCGGCCTGGGCGACCGAGCCGGAGGCGGCCGTCCCCGCAGAGGCGGCGAGCAGGGCGGCAGCGGCAGCTGCCATGACACGACGGAGATCCATGCACAGTCCTTCGCCCTCGGGGGCCCGATCCCTGCCCCACCGTACGATTCGGCGATGCAGATCACAGCCAGCGTCCAGGTCGATGCCTCCGCCGATCGGGTCTGGGGCCTGGTCAGCGACCTGCCGAACATGGGGAAGCTGAGCCCGGAGAACACCGGCGGCACGTGGCGCAAGGGAGCCACCGGGCCGGCCGTCGGTGCGAGGTTCCACGGTTCCAACCGCTCGGGCTGGCGTCGCTGGAGCACGAACGTCACCGTCGTGCGCTGCGCCCCTGGTGAGGAGTTCGCCTTCCGGGTGACCGCGGGCGGCCTGGGGGTGGCCGAGTGGGCCTACACGATCGTCCCCGAGAGCACCGGTGTGACCGTCACCGAGACCTGGACCGATCGGCGCGGGAGCCTCATGAAGGCGCTCGGCAGGGCCACGACCGGGGTCGCGGACCGCGAGGCGCACACCAGGGCCTCGATCGAGACCACGCTCGCGGCCCTCAAGGTCGCTGCCGAGGCGTGACCGGCAACGTCCTCCTTTCGGCGGCTTTCGCCCCGCGACGAGGTACGACATGCTGTGTACGCACAGTGAGGCTGGTGGCACTTTCTGTAGTACGTTGGTCGCAGACTGTGACAAAGAGTGAGGTCAGGGAGGTGCTGAGGTGACGGACCCGAACACGATCCTGCCTGACCCGAGCACCTCCGGAGGTGCCGTCCTGCGGGTGCAGGCCACCTCCAAGCTCGCCTTCGGCGCCACCACGGCCGCTCTGGTCACGCTCGCCTCAGGCGGCACAGCGGTCCTGGTGAGTACGGGGACGAGCTCGATGCCCGCAGCCACCGGGCTGCCCAGCGGCTCGTTGCTCACCGACGGCGCAGCCGGCATGGGCTCGATCGTGGTGGGCCGCCCGGTCGGCGGCGCGGTGAGGCCGGCTGTCCAGAAGACCGCTGTTCCGAAGTCATTGCTGCAGACGCCCCGCGCCGAGGAGGCGCTCACGAGCGCTCTCG
The DNA here is from genome assembly GCA_025464795.1 of Frankiales bacterium. GTDB lineage: Bacteria > Actinomycetota > Actinomycetes > Mycobacteriales > SCTD01 > RYN-111. The sequence continues at coordinate 624 of JAODNB010000340.1, read as the reverse complement.
CGCAGCGTCGCCAGCCAGGCCCGCGCACCCTGTTCGCCCCGCTCGTGCTGCTCCCCCTCCCCGTACCCCCTGTACCTGTAGCTGTCCCCGTCGTCGGCCCGGTCGCACCACTGGTCCCTCCGGTGACCGTTCCCGTGGTCGCGCCGGTCGTGGCCCCGGTCCCCGTGCCTGGTCGCGTCGTCCACACCCCGGTCCCGCCGGTCGTGACGCCCGTCGTGCCGGCGGAGCCAGACGGCGAGGACCAGCCGTCCCGGCACCGCCCCAAGGTGGAGAAGCCCAAGACCGAGAAGCTCAAGACCGAGAAGTCTCGGGCCGAGAAGCCCAAGGGCGAGAAGCCCAAGACCGAGAGGTCCCGGACCGAGAAGCCCAAGGTCGAGCACGCCAAGGCTCAGAACCCCACGGTCAAGCACCACAAGGGCGCGCACCCGAAGGCAACAGAGTCCGGCGACGACGCGCGCCTTCCGGACGCCATGTCCACGGGGTCCACGGGGTCCGCCGGTAAGGGCAAGCACGCTCGGCACGGCCGCCACTCCCGCTGAAGCGATCGGGTGAGACGCAGCTCACCGTCCGTGCTTACATGCAGGCAGAGTCCGGCGATCCCGGATCAGCCTGACGAGGAGCCCA
>JAODNB010000335.1 GCA_025464795.1 Frankiales bacterium | reverse complement strand
TCCGCGTGGACATCCACACGGCCCGTCCCGGCATCGTCATCGGCCGTCGAGGCGCCGAGGCCGACCGCATCCGCGGTGACCTCGAGAAGCTCACCGGCAAGCAGGTGCAGCTCAACATCCTCGAGGTGAAGAACCCCGAGAGCGACGCCCAGCGCGTCGCCCAGGGTGTCGCCGAGCAGCTCTCGAGCCGTGTCAGATTCCGTCGTGCCATGCGCAAGTCGATGCAGTCCGCCATGAAGAGCCCCGGCGTCAAGGGCATCCGTGTCCAGTGCGCCGGTCGCCTCGGCGGCGCGGAGATGAGCCGCTCGGAGTTCTACCGCGAGGGTCGGGTGCCGCTGCACACGCTGCGCGCCAACATCGACTACGGCATCTACGAGGCCCGCACGACCTTCGGCCGCATCGGCGTGAAGGTCTGGATCTACAAGGGCGACGTCGTCCAGTCCCGCGCCGAGCGCGAGGCGCAGGAGGCTGCGCTGCGTCAGCAGCGTCGTGAGCGTCCGGCCAAGCGCGGTCCCCGCTCCGGCTCCACCGGCACCACCGCCGGCGGCACCGAGGCCGGTCGCGCCGCCGAGTCGCCCGAGGAGCTCGCCGCTGCTCAGACGGCCGCCGTCATCGAGGCCGCGGAGATCCCCGGCATCGAGTCGTCCGCTCCCGAGCTCGTCGTCGAGGACGCGTCGCTCGACGCGCCGTCGGCGGCCATCCACGCCCCCGGCACCGAGACCGGCGAGAGCGCGGCCCCCGAGGCCGAGCAGACCGAGACGGCTGCTCCTGACACCGAGACGGAGGCCTGACCATGCTGATCCCCCGCAGGGTCAAGCACCGCAAGCAGCACCACCCGGACCGCAGCGGTGCGGCCAAGGGCGGCACCGAGCTGACGTTCGGCACCTACGGCATCCAGGCTCTCGAGCCCGCCTACGTGACGAACCGCCAGATCGAGTCCGCGCGTATCGCCATGACCCGCCACATCAAGCGTGGTGGAAAGGTCTGGATCAACATCTACCCGGACCGTCCGCTCACCAAGAAGCCGGCAGAGACCCGTATGGGCTCCGGTAAGGGCTCGCCCGAGTGGTGGGTCGCCAACGTCAAGCCCGGTCGCATCCTGTTCGAGCTCTCCGGTCCGCCGGAGCCGCTCGCCCGTGAGGCCATGCGCCGCGCCATCCACAAGCTGCCGATGAAGTGCCGCTTCGTCGTCCGTGAGGGGAACGAGTAATGGCTGACACGAAGACCAACGAGCTGCGCGAGCAGGACGACGAGCAGCTGGTGATCGCCCTGCGCGAGCACAAGGAGGAGCTGTTCAACCTCCGCTTCCAGGTCGCCACCGGGCAGCTGGACAACAACCGTCGCCTTCACGCCGTGAAGAAGGACATCGCTCGCATCTACACCGTGATGCGTGAGCGCGAGCTGGGCATCGTCCGTACCGGCGGTGTCGCATGAGTGAAAAGGCAACCGTGGCTGCTACATCGGCGACTGATCCCCGTAACTTCCGCAAGACCCGTGAGGGCCTGGTCGTCAGCGACAAGATGGACAAGACCGTCGTCGTCGCCGTCGAGGACCGGGTGCAGCACCCGCTGTACAAGAAGACCCTGCGCCGCACGAACAAGCTGAAGGCGCACGACGAGCAGAACGCTGCCGGCGTCGGTGACCGCGTGCTCCTCATGGAGACCCGGCCGCTGTCCGCCACGAAGCGCTGGCGCATCGTCGAGATCCTCGAGAAGGCCAAGTAAGACCCCTTCTTCGTCACCACGAAGAGGTTTTCGAGAACCCGCGTCCCTCGTCACACAGGGATACGGGGTTCACACCAGGAGACACAGTGATCCAGCAGGAGTCGCGACTGCGCGTCGCCGACAACACGGGTGCCAAGGAAGTCCTCTGCATCCGCGTTCTCGGTGGCTCCGGTCGGCGCTACGCCGGCATCGGCGACATCATCGTCTGCACCGTCAAGGACGCCATCCCGGGCGCCGGCGTCAAGAAGGGCGATGTGGTCAAGGCCGTCATCGTCCGGACCGTCAAGGAGCGTCGTCGTCCCGACGGCAGCTACATCAAGTTCGACGAGAACGCCGCCGTGCTCATCAAGGACGGCGGCGACCCGCGCGGTACCCGCATCTTCGGACCCGTTGGCCGCGAGCTTCGCGACAAGCGCTTCATGAAGATCATCTCGCTCGCACCGGAGGTGCTCTAACCATGGCTGGTCTCTTCGTGAAGAAGGGCGACACCGTCCAGGTCATCGCCGGCAAGGACAAGGGACTGACGGGCAAGGTCATCTCGGCCGACCCGGCGACCTCCCGGATCCTGGTCGAGGGTGCCAACCGCATCAAGAAGCACACCAAGGTCACGCAGTCTGCGCGTGGCTCCCAGCAGGGCGGCATCATCACGCAGGAAGCCCCCGTGCACGTGAGCAACGTCCAGGTCGTGTGCCCCTCGTGCGGCAAGCCGAGCCGCATCGGCCACCGCCGCAGTGAGGCCGACGCCAACGGCAAGACGCACAGCGTGCGCATCTGCAAGCGCTGCAACGGAGACATCTGATGACGACTGCTGAGACCACCGAGATTCCAAGGCTCAAGGCCCGGTACCGCGCTGAGATCGTGCCTGCCCTCACGGAGCAGTTCACCTACAGCAACGCGATGCTCGTGCCGCGCGTGCTGAAGGTCGTCGTGAACATGGGTGTCGGCGAGGCCGCCAAGGACTCCAAGCTCATCGACGGCGCGATCCGCGACCTGACGGCCATCACGGGCCAGAAGCCGCAGCTGCGTCGCGCAACCAAGTCGATCGCGCAGTTCAAGCTGCGCGAGGGCATGCCGATCGGCGCCAAGGTCACCCTCCGGGGCGACCGGATGTGGGAGTTCCTGGACCGCCTGGTCACCACGGCGCTTCCCCGCATCCGCGACTTCCGCGGCCTGTCGCCCAAGCAGTTCGACGGCAACGGCAACTACACGTTCGGCCTGACGGAGCAGTCGATGTTCCACGAGATCGACGTGGACCGCATCGACCGCACCCGCGGCATGGACATCACCGTGGTCACCACGGCCGCCAACGACGACGAGGGTCGCGCGCTGCTGCGGGCGCTCGGCTTCCCGTTCAAGGAGCTCTAGACATGGCTAAGAAGGCGCTCGTCGAGAAGGCGAACCGCAAGCCCAAGTTCGCGGTGCGCGGCTACAACCGCTGCAACCGCTGCGGTCGTCCGCGTGCGGTGTTCCGCACGTTCGGCCTCTGCCGCATCTGCTTCCGCGAGATGGCGCACAAGGGCGAGCTGCCCGGCATCACCAAGTCCTCCTGGTAAATCCAACTCTTCGTCGTAGGCCTCCTCACGAGGAACCCCGGCGGGAAAGGCCACAAGGCCTCGACTCATGACAATGACTGACCCGATCGCGGACATGCTCACCCGCGTGCGCAACGCCAACTCGGCGTACCACGACACGGTGGCGATGCCCCACAGCAAGATCAAGACGCACATCGCGGAGATCCTCCAGCAGGAGGGCTACATCGCGGGCTGGCGCAGCGAGGACGGCGAGAAGGGCAAGGTCCTCGTCATCGACCTCAAGTACGGGCCCAACCGCGAGCGCTCCATCGCCGGCGTGCGTCGCGTCTCCAAGCCCGGCCTGCGCGTCTACGCCAAGGCCGGCAACCTTCCCAAGGTCCTCGGTGGCCTCGGCGTCGCGATCATCTCGACGTCGAGCGGCCTGCTGACCGACCGCCAGGCGAACAAGAAGGGCGTAGGTGGGGAAGTCCTCGCCTACGTCTACTAGGAGGTCCGAAGATGTCCAGGATCGGCCGCCTGCCCATCACCGTCCCCTCCGGCGTCGAGCTCACCCTCGACGGCCAGCTGGTCACGGTGAAGGGCCCCAAGGGCACGCTGAGCCACACCATCAGCGAGCCCATCAAGATCGAGAAGAGCGAGGACGGGACCTACTCCGTCACCCGCCCGGACGACGAGCGCTCGAGCCGCAGCCTGCACGGGCTGACGCGCACGCTCGTCAACAACATGGTCATCGGCGTCACCGAGGGCTACGCCAAGCCCATGGAGATCCGCGGCGTCGGCTACCGCGTCGCCGCGAAGGGCTCGGACCTCGAGTTCGCGCTCGGCTACAGCCACCCGGTGCCGGTCCTCGCTCCTGAGGGCATCTCCTTCGAGGTCGCCTCCCCGACCAAGTTCACGGTCCGGGGGATCGACAAGCAGAAGGTCGGCGAGGTCGCCGCCAACATCCGCAAGCTGCGCAAACCCGACCCGTACAAGGGCAAGGGCGTCCGCTACGAGGGCGAGTTCATCAAGCTCAAGGTCGGGAAGACGGGTAAGTAATGGCGAACATCTCCAGCACGCGGCGTCTGGGCAAGGCCCGACGTCACTTCCGCATCCGCAAGAAGGTCAACGGCACCGCGGCTCGTCCGCGCCTGGTCGTGACCCGCTCCTCGCGCCACATCACGGCGCAGGTGGTGGACGACCTCAAGGGCCACACCCTGGCAAGCGCCTCCACGCTCGATGCCTCGATCCGTGGCAACGACGGTGACAAGACGGCTCAGGCGAAGGCCGTGGGCCAGCTCGTCGCCGAGCGCGCCAAGGCCGCCGGCATCGACACCGTCGTGTTCGACCGCGGTGGCAACACCTACGCCGGTCGCATCGCGGCCCTGGCGGACTCCGCTCGCGAGAACGGGCTGACCTTCTAATGAGCTTCAACTTCGG
>JAODNB010000287.1 GCA_025464795.1 Frankiales bacterium | reverse complement strand
CGGCCGGCGCGACCTCACAGCGCACCGAGCCGGTAGCCCACGCCACGGACGGTGCCGATGACGCCGCGCCCGAGCTTGCGGCGCAGGTAGTGGACGTAGGTGTCGACGGCCCCATCAGACTCGGCGTCGTCGAACACGCGGGTCAACAGGTCCTGCCGGGTGAAGACCTGACGCGGCCGCGACGCCAGCAGCCGAAGCAGCCTGGCTTCCCGTTCCGACAGCTCGACGCGCGTCCCCCCGCCTCGCTCGACCACGCGCTCGTCCCAGAGGAGACGGCCGCCGGGTACGTCGAGGAACATGGCTTCGTCCTGGTGCCGGCGCAGCAGGGCTCGGACCCGAGCGAGCAGCTCGGCGATGTCGAACGGCTTCGCCAGGTAGTCCTCGGCACCCGCATCCAGCCCCTCGACGCGGTCCTGCGTCGAGCCGCGGGCCGAGAGGACCAGCACGGGAGACCGCACGCCCCGGCCCCGGAGCCTGGCGATGAGCTCAAGGCCCTCGATGGCTGGCAGACCTCTGTCGACCAGCAGCAGGTCGAAGCTCCCGGTCAGCCCAAGGTGCAGCGCGCGATGACCGTCCGCGGCCAGGGTGTCGGCATGTCCCTCTCCGGTGAGCACCCGCTCCAGCAGCCGGGCAAGCTCCGCGTCGTCCTCCACCACCAGCACTGAGCTCAAGGCTGCCCCAGCTGCCCGGCCAGCCCTCCCTGCAGTGGCAGGAAGGGCTGCGCCGGTTCGAAGGTCATGCCACGAACGCTAGGGCCTCATGGCGGATCCTCAACTCGCAAGGATCGTCACTCAGCGACGGTGCGGCTGATGACGACCTTCAGGGCCCCGGTGTCCCCGGCGCGGGAGAAGGTGTCATAGGCCTTCTCGAACTCGTCGAAGCCGAAGTGGTGCGTGACGAACTTGGCCGCGTCGACCTGCCGGCCCACGAGGAGCTTCAGCAGGGTCGGAGTCGAGTAGGTGTCCACGAGGCCCGTCGTGATCGTCAGGTTGCGGTCCCAGATCCGCTCGAGGTGCAGCGTTGCCGCAGTGCCGTGCACACCGATGTTGGCGACGTGACCGCCCGGGCGTACGAGGTCGACGGCGAGCTCGAAGGTCGCCGGCACGCCGACAGCCTCGATCGCCACGTCCGCCCCGAGTCCGCCAGTCAGCTCCCGCACAGCAGCCACAGCATCCTGCTGTCCGTTGTTGATGACGACGTCCGCACCGAACTGCTTCGCGGCCTCGAGTCGGGAGGCGGTCAGGTCGACCGCGATGACGAGGCTCGGACTGAACAGCTGAGCACTCGTGATCGCCGAGAGGCCGATCGGTCCGGCACCGACGACCACGACAACGTCACCGGGTCGGACTCGCCCGTTGAGGACACCGACCTCGTACGCGGTGGGCAGGATGTCGGCGAGCATGAGCAGCTCCTCGTCGCTGACGCCCGGCGGCACCGGGTAGGTCGAGTTGTCGGCGAAGGGAACCCGGACGAGCTCCGCCTGTGTGCCGTCGATCTCGTTGCCGAGGATCCAGCCCCCGCCGCCGAGGCACTGGCCGAAGCTGCCGTCGCGGCAGAACCGGCAGGCCCCACAAGCGGTGACGCAGGAGACGAGGACGCGGTCCCCGACCTTGACGTTCTTGACCCCGGTGCCGACCTCGGTGACCGTGCCGACCGCTTCGTGGCCGATGACGCGGCCGTCAGCCATCGTCGGCACATCGCCCTTGAGGATGTGCAGGTCGGTGCCGCAGATGGTGGTGGTCTCGACGCGGACGATGGCGTCGGTGTCGGCGAGCAGGACGGGGTCCGGGAACTCCTCCCAGGCCTTGCTGCCGGGACCGTGGTAGACGAGTGCCTTCATGACGGGACCTCCGTGATAGGGACGTGCAGGGTCGTGCGGGGACCCGAGCCGTGGCCGAAGGTCACGGTCCCGGGAGCAACGGTGTGGAACCACCCGAGGCGTACCGGGTGTCCGAGGTTCAGGCGACGGGGGTGGGGGAGCGACCAGTCGTCGATGTTCAGCGAGATGCGCGTGACCGGTTCACCCAAGCTCCGTTCCATCTCGGGAAGCAGCGCGGCAAGCCCGGCGAGGACATCAGCGGGGCGGCTCGGTGCGATGGCGGTCATGCGTTCAGGTTGCCGCCGGAGTCTTCGTTGCCGTAGGGCCGAACGTCCCACGTCGGACTGCCGAAGGCCCTGTCCGCAGGCACCGCTGCACGGGCTGGAGGGCGGCGGGCCATTGCCTGCAACGCCTGGGTCCAGTACGACCAGCCTCAGCTACTCGTTTCCGCTGCCCCCAGCTCGTCGGCGATCACGAGAGACGTCACTCGCCCGAGGACGCTTCGGCTAGGCATGGCGAGTTGATCCACGATCAGTGACAGGCCGAGCCACCTGGCGCCGCATTGTTCGACCAAGGCGCGTGCGGCGCGGGCCTGGCTGCCCCGCTCGGCCCAGTCATCGACCATGAGGACGGCGTCGGTCTGCCCGAGTACTGCCTGCATCCGCAGGTGGTGAACGTGCCCGCGGTAGTCCTTCGCCGCCGTCGTATGAACCTTCGGTCCAGGGAGCAGTCCAGTCCCTGCCTTGCGCACCGCGATGAAGCCAGCGTCGAGGGCGACAGCAGTTGCTCCCCCGAGCAAGAAGCCACGAGACTCGATGCCCAGCACGTGCGTGACCCGGGCGGACCGCCAAGGGGCCGCAAGTGCTTCGACGACAGCGCGTAGCGCGGCACCGTCGGTCAGTAC
>JAODNB010000271.1 GCA_025464795.1 Frankiales bacterium | reverse complement strand
CGGGCCCCGGTGTGGGAGGAGGGCCTGATGGCCGTCGACCTCGACCTCCCGGCTAGCAGCTCGACGCTGACCGGTGACGTCGACGCGAACGACGGCACGACGATGCACGTCGACCGCACTGTCCTTGCTGCGGACCCGATCTCGCCGTACACGCCGCTGGTTCCGCGCATCGCCGAGCGGCTCTCCGACGAGGCGGAGGTGTGGGGTGCGCTCGTCACCGCCACCCGCGACTACGTCGAGAAGAACGGCTTCAAGAGCGTGGCGATCTGCCTGTCCGGCGGCATCGACAGCGCCGTCGTCAGCACCATCGCCTGCGACGCCCTCGGTCCGGACCGCGTCTACGTCATCAGCATGCCGAGCGACTGGTCGTCCTCGGGCTCGGTGACGGACGCCAAGGAGCTCGCCGACCTGCAGGGCCTGCACTTCGACACGATCCCGATCGCGCCGATGGTCGACGCCTACCGCGGCGCCACCGAGCTGACCGGACTGGCCCTCGAGAACCTCCAGGCTCGGGTCCGTGGAACCTTGGTCATGGCGCTGTCGAACCAGCACGGTCACCTCGTGCTCACCTGCGGCAACAAGAGCGAGCTCGCGACCGGCTTCTCGACCCTCTACGGAGACTCGGCGGGCGGCTTCGCCCCGGTGAAGGACGTGCCGAAGTCGCTGCTTTGGAAGCTCGCCCGGTGGCGGAACACGCAGTCCTACGTCATCCCGACGGCCAGCATCGACAAGCCGCCCTCGGCCGAGCTGGCGCCAGGTCAGCTCGACAGCGACCGGCTGCCTGAGTACGAGCTGCTCGACGCGCTCCTGGAGGCCTACATCGGTTCGGACCTCGGGCGCGACGAGCTCATCGCCGTCGGCTTCGACGCGGCCGTGGTCGACCGGGTCGTGCGGCTCGTGGACCTGGCTGAGTACAAGCGCCGTCAGAACCCACCGGGTCCGAAGATCACCTCGCGCGCGTTCGGCCGCGACCGCCGGTTGCCCATCACCAGCAAGTGGCGGGAGTCCTAGCGCACCTGTTGGTCAGCGACCGCGCAGCGTCTCCACGCCAGGTCCGCTCAGCTCGTCCAGGGCCGCTCGTCGGCCTGCTGCCGCCATCATCAACGACACGACGGGGCCCTCGACCAGGTCGCCTGTTCCGACAGTGAACGGCGTGTCCGTCGCGCGGAGCTGAAGCCCGGCCAGGCGGCTCTTGCCGTGGATGATCGGCTCACTGCCCTGGTAGAAGGTGATCACCTGCTTCACCGCCTCGACGGGATAGCTCCGCACGATGCCGAGGACACGACGGATGTCCTCGCCGTGGACGAGGTTCTCGCCGAGCCAGGTGTCCTTCGGGCCGGGAGGCGCACTCGTGCGGTCGGCGTTGGCCCGCAACGCAGCGAGGGTGGCCGCAGGACCGCCCGCCCCCTCCTTGCGCACCTGGCCCGCGGCGAACCTGTCGAAGTTGAAGCCGGCCGCGAGGAAGTTCCCGATGAACTTGGGCGGTGTCATCTTCGCGGCGGACACCAGGTGAGCCACCACGTCGTGGACGGTCCACTGCTCGCACAGCGTCGTGGTCGCCCACTGCTCGGGCGTCAGTCCCGCGAGGTCCTCGGCGAGCGCAAGGCGCTCAGCCCGGATGGTCTGCCACATCTCGGATGCCATGCGGCGATCGTGTCACCTCAGGTGCGTGCAGCCGAGCCCGTCGGCGCGCGAACCATCCCAAACCGTGACCTTCACGGCGTCCAGCTGGACACGTGACGCGGACCACAGCCCCAAGACGCAACACAAGTGGCACCCTGGGAGCGTCCCGGGACACCTGCCTGGAGACAGCCCACGGAGGTACCCATGTCCGACAGCCTGCCCAGCCTGTACGGCGGAATCACGTCCCGTCGTGTCACGACCCGCGACCTGCAGGACGCCAAGGACCGCGGCGAGAGGTGGGCGATGCTCACCAGCTACGACATGCTCACGGCGCAGCTGTTCGACGAGGTCGGCATCCCGGTCCTGCTCGTCGGGGACAGTGCCGGCAACAACGTCTTGGGCTACGAGAGCACCGTGCCCGTGACGATGGAGGACATGCTCCCGCTGGTCCGGGGCGTCGCCCGCAGCACGCAGCGCCCGCTCGTGATCGCGGACATGCCCTTCGGCAGCTACCAGGAGTCCCCCGCGCAGGCGCTCCACAACGCGGTGCGGTTCCTCCAGGTCGGCGCCCAGGCCGTGAAGCTCGAGGGCGGCTCCCACATGGTCCCCCAGGTGCAGCTGCTCACGCAGTCGGGCGTCCCCGTCATGGGCCACCTCGGTTTGACCCCGCAGAGCGTGAACACCCTTGGGGGCTACAAGGTGCAAGGCCGCGGGGAGGCCGGCGACCGCCTCGTCGAGGAGGCGCTGAAGCTCGAGGCCGCCGGTGCGTTCGCGCTCGTGCTCGAGGTGGTCCCGCGCGACCTCGCCGAACGGGTCACCAAGGAGCTCGCTATCCCGACGGTCGGCATCGGGGCCGGTGCGGCTACCGATGCGCAGGTGCTGGTGTGGACGGACATGGCAGGGCTCACGCCCGGCAAGGGACCGAAGTTCCTCAAGAAGTACGCCGACCTGCGCACGATCCTCGGCGATGCGGCCAGGGCCTACGCCGAGGACGTGCGCACGGGCAGCTACCCCGCCGACGAGCATGGCTACCTCTGACCCGTTCGCCTTCGTCCGCCGGCACTGCCTCGCGATCGACGGGGTGACGGAGAAGCTCAGCCACGGGTCGCCGAGCTTCTTCAGCAGGGGCACGCCGGCCAAGGCCGGACCCTGCTTCGTCATGTGCATGGACGACCACCACGGCGACGGCATCACCGGCCTCTGGATCGCCGCCCCGATGGGCGCTCAGGAGGCCGCGATCTCCGAGGACCCCGAGACGTTCTTCCGCCCTCCGTACGTCGGTCACCGGGGCTGGCTGGGGGTGCGCCTGGACCGGTCGCTCCCGCGGTCGGAGCTGAGCGAGCTGCTCGACGAGGCGCACGACGCGGTCCAGAAGAAGAAGACGAAGAAGGTCTGACGGCACCGGCGCCGAACAAGACGGGCATGCGTCGCGTGCCCCTGCTTCTCGTC
>JAODNB010000258.1 GCA_025464795.1 Frankiales bacterium | reverse complement strand
GAAGACCTCGAGTACGCCGCTGGCGCGGCCGTGCTCGTCTACCGGGCCCGCAGCGAGCCCGACCTGGTGTTCCGCGCCGATCTCGAAGAGCTCGCGGCGAAGCGCGGCATCGCCGTCCACTACCTCCTCGGACCGCGGGCGACGTCGCGCACCTCGTGGCTGCCGCAGCACGCGACCCACCTGAGCGACGTCCAGGCACTACGGAGCCTGCTTCCCGATCTCCAGGAGTACGACGTCTTCGTCTGCGGTCCCGACCTCTGGATGGACGCCGTCTGCGCAGCAGCACTCGCTGCGGGGCTGCCCTCCTCTCAGCTGCACCAGGAGCGGTTCACATGGTGAACCCGCAATGAGACGGCCCGTGGTCGCTGCCATGTCAGGCATCAGCGTTGCCGTCCTGGGGTTGGCGGTGCACGCGAGCCAACGCAATGCGCCCCACGCCGCTGCCGTGGCGCCCGCCGGACTGGTCCAGACCCCCTCAGTGGTCGGGACGACGCCCTCGGTTCCGTCGGCCCTAACGACCACGCGCCCCCGCGCGTCCTCTCGGGCCACGACACCTAGGGCCACTGCGACCAGCGCCAAGCGTCCACCGGTCGCAGCAACCGCACCCGCCAGGAGGCCGCCGCAGCCGCCACACCCCACGGCCACGACCAAGGCGACTCCGAAGCCGACCGCCTCGACCGTCACGGTCACGGTCAACGGCAGTCCTGCAGACACCCGGTACGGCCCCGTACAGGTCCAGATCAGCGTGCGCGCCGGCCACATCATCAGGGCTGACGCGATCGTCTACCCCCAGGGTGGGGGGCGGGACCAGGAGATCAACAGCCAGGCAGTACCCCAGCTCGACCAGGAGACCGTGCAGGCCGACAGCGCGAGCATCGACACCGTCTCCGGAGCGACCTACACGTCCGACGGATACCGCCAGTCTCTGCAGTCGGCGCTGGACGCAGCGCACCGCGCGGGCGCCCGGTGACGCGCACGTGAGCCGTCAGGACGTGCGACAGGCCCGCCGGAACGCGAAGGCGCTCGGGGGGACTGCCGTTGTGCTCGGACTGCTACTGCTCTACCCCACGAGCACCAACAGGACCCAACCGCACCGGCGCCCGGGGACGGCCCTCGCTCCCGCGGGCGTGGTCGCGGCCTCGCCTGCGCCAGCGGGTTCGCCGGCCGCCCCCGCATCGACCGTCGTGACGGTCAACGGCACCTCGGTCGACACCCGCTACGGCCCCGTCCAGGTGCAGCTGAGAGTGCGCGGCACAAAGCTTCTCGAAGCCGTGGCCATCGACTACCCGCAGAGCGGGAGCCGGGACCGAGAGATCAACAGCCAGGCGATCCCGGTGCTCGAACGCGAGACGCTGACCGCGCAGAGCGCGAACATCGACGCGGTCTCAGGAGCGACCTTCACCTCCGAGGGCTACCGCCGGTCCCTGCAGGCCGCGCTCGATGCCGCCCACCTTCACTGAACCCGGCGCGCGTGCAGCCGGCTGCTCGTCACCTCGTGTCGGCCGTTTCGCCGCGGATCTCTCGTGGCAGCTTGCCTCGGGCGCCCTGGACAACCTTCAACAAGCGATGGAACGGATCGGCGGTCGCGCCGAACATGCACGGGCACCCGCCGTCGATCACAAGGATCCCGTGCTGTTGGGCCAGCGCTGTGGCTGCCGTGGAGACGCTCCCCACGCCCGGCCCTGCGTGCATCCAGACGTGACGGACACCCAGGTCGACGCACTCCTGGACGGTGTCCAGCGCCCGGTCAGGCGTCGTCCCGATGACGACGGCGTCAACACCGCCGGGTACGGCGCGAAGGCTCGGGTAGCACGGGTCGCCCTCGACCGTAGAGGCTTGCGGATTGATGGCGAAAGCCTCGTAACCGCGATCGCGGAGGCGCCGGTACACAACGTTGCTTCCGTGCCCCTTGGGAGTACGGGAGACTCCTGTGACGGCAATGCGGCGCTGTGCCAGGAACAGCTCGGCCGCGCGAGCGATGTCCATGGGCGCGGCCCCCGGCGTCATCGACTGCCCACGGGCAGTGGAGTCGGTGTCGGGGCCGGGCCGAGGTCTGGGGCTGGGTGGCCGGGATCAGTGCCCCCGTTGTCGAGCCGGAACGGGGGGTACTCGTCGCGCATCAGCGCTGCATAGGCGAGCACGCGGAAGCACCACCGGTTGAGTCCCATCACGAAGTCGAAGATCGGCGTGGGATAGCGACCGGTGACGGCCAGCACGACGGCACCGATGACGGCTAGCAACGCGATCAGGCCGCCACCGCCACCTGTCTGCCAGCCGAGGCCCCAGCCGCCGGCGAAGATGCTGACGATCAGGTACTGAGGCAGAGCGAGCAGCCACCACTTGACCAGGACAAGGCCTCGGCTGAGCTCGCTGGGGTAGTCGACGGTGAAGTCCGCGGGGTACGACGCATCTGGTCGCAGGCTGAACGGCGGGTAGGTGTCGGTGCCGAACGCGCTGGTCGCGTAGAAGGCCACGCGCCAGGTCCATCGCATGACCCCGAGGTTGAACTCGAACAGGTCGCGGGGGTAGCGCCGCGTGAACAGAACAGCGAAGCCGGCGACGATCGTGGTGACGGTGACCGCGATCCACAAGAAGGCCAGCAGCACGAGATGCGGCAGGACGAGGAACCACTTCACCAGCCAGAGCCATCGGCTCAGGTGCGGGTCCAGCGTGCCGTCGAGTCGTGCTGGATAGGGACCGGTGCTCACAGTGTGCTCCTTGCACTAGGGCGGGTCACGCCGTCGAGACGGCCTGAAGAACGTTGAGCCGGGCTGCCCGCCGCGCGGGCAGCAGGGCGGCAAGGACTCCTGTCACACCCGCGGCGAGGACGAACACCGCCAGGCGGCCGTAAGGGATCGCGAGCACCGTGATCCCCTGGTCGTGGAGGGCGCGTTGGAGCACGATGCCGAAACCCACTCCGACAGCGATCCCGAGCAGGGCGCCGAAGATCGCGACGATCGTGGACTCCGTGGTGATCATGCGACGGGTCTGGCCGCGGGAGAGCCCTACCGCTCGGAGCAGCCCGAGCTCTCTGGTCCGATCGATGACGGACAGAGCAAGGGTGTTCACGATGCCGAGGACGGCGATGGCCACGGACAAGAGCAGCAGCACGTTGATGAACGCCATCGCCGTGTCGATCTGCCCGGTCGCGCTCTTGGTCAGCTCCTTTCGATCCATCAGGTCCAGGCTCGGGAGCGTGCTCGTGACGGCCTGCACTGCATGTCGAAGCGCTGTGGCGCTCACCCCGGCCCTGCCCGTCAGCAGCAGCGTCGAGTCCTCTCGGGTTGCGAAGCCGCTCGCGGCCGTCGCATCGAGCAGGTACTTGCTGGCGAGCAGGTTCGGGGCGAAGGTGCCGACGACGACGTAGCTGCGCGGGGCGCTTCGAGGCAGCTGCACGGTCACGTGGCCGTTCACCTTGAGCCCTTGACGTGTGGCTTCGTCCTGGTCGACCAGGAGGCGACCCGGAGCCAGCGCCGTGACGTCACCGGTCACCCGCTTGAGGATCAGTGCCGGCCCGATCGCGCTCGCGGGCAAGGTGGTGACGTTGGTCAGCTTCGTGCCTACCTTCGCCTGTCCTCGATGGAGGCCGTCCGCGCGGGCGACCTCGGGCAGGGCGGCCAGCTGCCTCACGACGCCGAGGGGGATGCCCTGGTCGAGCGCCTGCTGCTGGATGACGAGGTCGGCCGCGAGCGCTGCCGGCACGTCCGTCGCGAAGCTCGCCTTGGCGGAGGCACCCACCAGGCTCACCGCGCTGACCATCGCTAGGCCGATCATCAGTGCGGCGGCGGTGGTCGCCGTTCGCCTGGGGTTGCGCATCGCGTTGAGCCGACCGAGACGGCCGGGGATCCGTCGGGTGAGCGGTGCCCCGAGCAGACGAGCTGCTGGGGTGCTCAGCACGGGTGACAGCATCGCGACGGCCAGGAAGGTGAGGACACAACCGACGCCCAGAAGTGCGGACCGACCTCCCACACCCAGGACGAGCAGCACGATGCCGGCAGCGAGGAGCACAGCACCGACGGCGGACCCTCGTCGCAGGCCGGCTTGAGGGAGCACGGCTGCCCGCATGGCCGCGATGGGGCGTACGGCCGAGGCCCTGCGGGCGGGAAGCAGCGCTGCCACTCCGGTGATCCCCACACCGACCAGGAAGCTCAGCAGGACAGTCTGCGAGCTCACCACCAGGGGCCCCGGAGGCAACGTGGCCCCAAAGGTGCCAACGAGGGCGCGAAGCCCCAGGGCGACGAGAAGTCCCAGCCCGACGCCGATCCCGGAGGCCAGCAGACCGATGACGACCGCCTCGGCCAGGACACTGCTCGTGACCTGGGTCCGGCTTGCACCCAGCGCGCGCAGCACGGCGAGCTCCCGCTGGCGCTGCGCCACCAGGATGGTGAACGTGTTGAAGATGAGGAAGGCACCGACGAACAGTGCAACCCCTGCGAAGACGAGCAGGAAGGTGTTGAAGAAGCTCAGCCCGGTCTTGACCGCGCTCGACGTCTCGGCGGCGATCTGAGCGCCGCTGGCGATCTCGACGCTGCCGGGAAGGACCTGCGTCAGCCGGCGCCGCAGGTCAGGGATCGAGGTGCCGTCGACGGCGGCGATCCTGAGCGCGTCGTACTCCCCCGGCCGCCCGAGGAGCCGCTCGGCGGTGACCTGGTCGAACGCGACGATGCTCGCTCCTCCGAGGCTGTCGTTCTTGCCCAGCCCGAAGGTCCCCGTGATGGTCGGCTCCTGGCGTCCGCTCGCCAGGAGCAGAGTGATGTGGTCCCCGACCTGGAACCCAGCCTTCCGCGCGGTGGTGACATCCAGCGCTACCTCACCGGCAGCAGTCGGCGCCCTGCCCTTGCGCAGGGAGATCGACGACGTCGCTGCGTTCGCGTCGTAGTTGACGCCTCCTGCCGGCGCGCCCCCGGTCTTGTACGCGGTGCCGTCCTTCCGCAGAATCTGGGCGTATCCGCTCACGTCCCCGGTCACGGCGCGAACTCCGGGCACGGCCGCAACGGTCGCCAGCACACGTGCTTGCACAGGCGTACGCAGGACCGTTGGCCCGGTCGCGCCCTCGATGGCGACGTGTCCACGGACTTCAAGGTCCGTCTGGGCGTTGAGGTTGACGAACAGGTTGTCGAAGACGCGACCCAGCGTGTCAGTGAGGGTGAGAGAGCCCGCTACGAAGGCGACCCCGAGCACGATCGCCGAGGTCGACATCAGCAGTCGCAGCTTGCGAGCGAGCAGGCTGCGGAGGATCACGTGGATCATGCCGGCACGCCCTCGAGCAGCTTGATCTCGTTGAGGACGGACTCCGCCGTGGGGCTCGACAGCTCAGCGACCAGCCGACCGTCCGCCAGGAAGATCACCCGGTCGGCGTACGACGCGGCGACCGGGTCGTGGGTGACCATGACGACGGTCTGCTCGAGGTCGCGAACGCACTGCCGCAGCAGGCCCAGGACCTCCGCGCCTGCTCGGGAGTCGATGTTGCCGGTGGGCTCGTCGGCGAACACGATGGCGCGCTTCGACAGCAGCGCTCGCGCCACCGCGACGCGTTGCTGCTGCCCGCCCGACAGCTGGTCGGGGCGGTGGCTCAGGCGGTCACCCAGGCCCACGGCCGCCACGACCTGGGCGAACCACTCGGGGTCGGGCTTGCGGCCTGCGATGTCCATCGGGAGGGTGATGTTCTCCTTCGCGGTCAACGTCGGAAGCAGGTTGAACTGCTGGAAGATGAAGCCGATCTTGTCGCGGCGCAGGGCGGTCAGGCCCTTGTCCTTCATGGCCGACAGCGGCGTCTCCCCGATCCACGCTTCTCCGTCGGTGGCGCCGTCAAGACCAGCCATGACGTTCATCAGCGTGGACTTTCCCGAGCCGGATGGCCCCATGATCGCGGTGAAGGCGCCGGCCTCGAACTCCACCGTGACGCCTGCCAAGGCATGGACTGTCGTGTCCCCCGCCCCGTAGGTCTTGACCAGGTCGAGACAACGGGCGGCAGGTCGGATTGTCATGCCCTGAGCCTTGTGCGGGCTGCCAGGTCGGCAGTAGAGGCAAAGGTCCCGCCAGCCCCGCCGTTGTCCTCAGTCCCGCGCGCTGGCCTCGCCGTCGAACGAGGCTTCGGTCCTGCCGTGCGACTCGGATGTCCGGGACCAAGTGCCCTACTCCTCAACGCCAGGGCACGGCACCGTGGGCTCAGGAGAGCGGCGACTCGTGCCTGTTCGGAGAGAAGGTGGTTGACGATGATGGGCTGGAACAACGGACATCTGAACGTCGGGTGGGGCGTGGTGATGCTGATCGGCATGCTGGCGTTCTGGGTGCTGATCGCGGTCCTGGTCGCCCGTGGCGTCCAGGCCCGTCGGCCGTTTGCGCAGCTGGGTGCAACGCACGGGGAGCCGACGTCCGGAGCCAAGCGGATCCTGGCGGAGCGGCTGGCCCGCGGCGAGATCGAACCGCAGGACTACCAGGCCAGGCTGGCAGCGCTCACGCAACCCGGGTAGCGGGCGCCTCTCAGGAGACGTTGTGGGTGATGGTGCCTGTGTAGGAGCCGGCCACCTGCGAGGGCGCGAGCGTGAACGCGACGGTGGGGTTCCAGCTGGCGGTGTTGACCCCGACGCCTGCGGCGAGCGACGCGGCCACCACACCGTTGCCGACGGTCGCCGCCACGGAGGGGGTGAAGCCGCCGACACCTATGGTGGTCAAGGCTCCCGAGCTGTACGTGATCGCGCTGGGCGGCACGGTCTCGTTCGCGGTCGAGGTGCCCGTGGTGAACGCGGTGGAGGTGACCGAGGCCGTCCAGGAGGCGACCAGGTCGGCGCGCTTGTCCCTGACCGTGACCGTGCCCAAGGACCCCTGGGCCGTGGCGGCCCCGGAGGAGACCGGGGCCAGCGTCACCGTGCCGTCGGGGACTGTGATGCTGAGGCCACCAGCGGCGATGCTGAAGACGACGGTCGTGCCTCCGGCCGGAGCGGCACTGGCGCTGCCGGCCCCGAGGACGACGACGGAGGCAGCTGCGAGGGTCACTGCGAGGGTTACTGCGACACCCGTGCGGCTGCGACCCATCCCTGGTTCCTCTGCTCCGTGCTTGCGGCGTGCATGCATCATCTCAGCGGTCGCGGGCGTTGCGGGCCATGGCCTCTTAGAACCATCTCGTCGCGCTCAGGCTGATGTCCGCCTGCCCCCACCTGAGGTCAGACGGCGTCGTCGGCCTTCTGCTCGGCGGACTTCACCTGATCGGCGTACTTGCCTCCAGTCAGCGTGTCGGCGAGATCGCCGCCCTTGCCGATGGCCATGTCGCTGATCTTCTCGGTCTGCTCGGGGTGGCTCTTGGCCGCGTCTTCTGCCTGCTTCTTGACGTCGTCGAGAAAGCCCATGTCAG
>JAODNB010000195.1 GCA_025464795.1 Frankiales bacterium | reverse complement strand
CCCTCAGCGTTGTGCGCCGTACGCCCGTGCCGAAGGAGGACGACGCGTCTCAGGACCGGCCTGCAGCGCGCTCGGCATCCGCGTCGACGAAGGGGATCACGGGACAGTCCTTCCAGAGGCGCTCGAGCGCGTAGAAGACCCGTTCCTCCTGGTGCTGCACGTGAACGACGATCTCACCGAAGTCGAGCAGCACCCAGCGCCCCTCCTTCTCGCCCTCGCGGCGGATCGGCTTGCAGTCGAGCTCGCGGAGCCGGTCCTCGATCTCGTCGACGATGGCCTTCACCTGGCGGTCGTTGGGTGCGGAGGCGAGCAGGAAGACGTCGGTGATGACGAGCTGCTCGCTGACGTCGAGCAGCAGGATGTCGCTGGCGAGCTTGTCGGCAGCTGCTTGCGCAGCAGCGAGGCCGAGCTCGGTGGCGCGATCGGTGGCAGGCATCGCCTCAGGTTACTTGGCCGGGAAGTCCGCACCCAGGATGACGATGACGTCGGCGATGGTCCCGATCTGGTCGCTGGACTGCACGGAGGACAGCGGCACCCGGAGGGCCTTGGCGACCTGGTTGCCGATGTCCTGCTGCTCCGTCGTCGCCGTCGGGATGAGGACCTGCGTCTTCTTGTAGCCGAAGCTCGGTGCGTTCTGGCACCCCACGAACACGAAGCCGGCGGGAACGACACGGTCGCGAGCGATCTGCCCGAGGCCGGGGGTACCCACGCCGTTGAGGACGAGCACCCGATGGCCCTCGGACCGCGACCCCGGCGCGATGGAGCCGGCGAGGATGTCGTCGACGAGGCTCCGGGTGAGGGCAGCGTCGACGCGGAAGCGCTGGTCGTCGTTGCCGGTCGCGACCGTGACGACGGGCAGGGTGCGGTACTGCAGGTCCGTCTTCTTGTCGTCGGCCTTCAACGCTGTGAGCAAGGACGCGACCTGGCCTGCCGTCGAAGAGAGCTGGGACCCTCCCCCGAGCGACCCGATCACGGACGCAGGCTTCGCGGGCAGCGCGGCCAGCAGCCCCTCGAGGACGTCCTGCAACCGGGTCGAACGGAGCTGCTCCTGCTCCCCTGCACCGAGGTACGTGACGAACTCGTAGGCCTGCAGGCCGGTGAGCTTCTGCTGCCCCGGCTGAAGGAGGACCGTACGACCTCGCAGGACCGGGACGTCGACGTTCACCCCGATGCCGCCGACCCCGTCGACCAGCTGCTCGAAGGTCGTCGTGTCCAGGGTCCAGCTGCTGTCGACGACGATGCCCATCATGTCGGCCAGCGCCGCTCGCGACGTCGCAGGTCGGCCGCCCTGGAGTGCGCCGGAGAACAGCACGCTGCCGCCGCAGGAAACGCTCGACAGCACGTTCTGCGGGACGAGGACGATCGCCCCGTTCTTCGCCTTGGAGTCGTGGGCCAGCAGCGCGGAAGCGACAGCGGACCCCTCGTTGCCCTTGACCTGCAGCAGCAGCGTCTGCTGGGAGCGCGTGCTCTTGTTCGCGCCTCTCCCGACCGAGCTCCCGTTGCTGACGAGCACGACCGTGACAGCGACGAGAAGCGCGAGGGCAACGGCGACGCCTCCGACCGCGAGACGCCGTCGCTGCTTGCGGCGCTTCTCCCGGGCCGCAGCCCGCAGGCCCTGGCGGGTGCTGGGTTGAGATGTCACTACCTGCTCCGAGCCGAGTAGAGATGGCGCTTGTCGATGTACTGCACGACGCCGTCAGGGACGAGGTAGTAGACCGGGTGGCCGCCGGCGACCCGTGCCCGGCAGTCACTGGACGAGATAGCCAGGGCGGGGACCTCGAGAAGCGTCACGGAGCCCTCGGGGAAGGCCGCGACGTCGACCGGCTCGTACCCAGGTCGCGAGACTCCGACGAAGTGGGCCAGGGCGAAGAGCTCCGACGCGCCGTGCCAGCCAAGGATCTGGGCGAGCGCGTCGGCCCCCGTGATGAAGAAGAGCTCCGCGTCGGCGTAGAGCGCCTTCAGGTCCCGCAGCGTGTCGATCGTGTAGGTGGGTCCCGGCCGGTCAACCTCCGTGCGGCTGACCGAGAAGCGCGGGTTGCTGGCCGTCGCCACGACCGTCATCAGGTAGCGGTCCTCGGCAGGGCTGACGTCACGGTGGGCCTTCTGCCACGGCGTGCCTGTCGGGACGAACACGACCTCATCGAGCTCGTACCTGTCCAGGACCTCGTTGGCGGCGGACAGGTGGCCGTGGTGGACGGGGTCGAACGTCCCGCCCATCACACCGATGCGTCTGCCCACACCGGGAAGGCTAGTGGGGCGCAGGTCAGAGCATGCGGCGGCGCGCGAGGCGCCACCCGAAGCGCCCGACGACAAGGGCGATCCCGAGGACCAGGAGTACGACGAGCGCGCGGCCGCTGCGGGAGATCAAGCCCTCGATGCCGGAGCTGAAGCCGTGCTTCGCCTTGTCCCACGAGCTGCTGAGTCCACTGGTGGTCTGGGCCTTCACCACCGCGGGCGGCTTCTCGCTGATGGTCATGGTGAGCGTCGCCTGGTCGCTCTGGTTCGCGAGCAGTCGGCGCTGCCCCTCGAGCCGGTCGATCTGGCTCTGCACGTCGTCCACCCGCTGCTGGACGGTCAGTGTCTCGCCGATGGTGTT
>JAODNB010000138.1 GCA_025464795.1 Frankiales bacterium | reverse complement strand
TCGGTCATCGGCGTGTCGAGTACGCGGATCACGCCGCCGGCGCCGACCACGCTCGGCACGGAGAGTGCCACGCCGGAGATGCCGTGCAGCCCCTGCAGCACCGAGCTGACCGGCAGAACGGCGTGCTCGTTCCGGAGCACGGCCTCCACGATCCGGCTACAGCTCAGCCCGATCGCGAAATTGCTCGTGCCCTTACCAGCGATCACCGTGAACCCTGCCTCCATCACGTCGCGCGCGAGCGTGTCGAGCTCGACCCGGGTCACCGGCGAGCCGTCCGGATCGCGCCACACCTCGAGCGGAGTCGCGCCCGCCGTAGCGTGGGACCAGAGCGGGAACTCGGTGTCGCCGTGCTCCCCGACGATGAAGGCGTGCACGCTCGACGGAGCGATCTGGAGGCGGGCGGCGAGCGCCGATCGCAGTCGCGACGAGTCCAGCACCGTCCCCGAGGCGAAGATGCGCGACGCGGGCAGGCCGGTTATGCGCTGCGCCACTACGGTGAGGACGTCGCAGGGATTGGTGACCAGCACGTAGACCGCGTCCGGGGCGCGCTCGACGAGTGGCGGCAGCATCGTCTCGAGAATGGCGGCGTTGCGCGCCGCGAGATCCAACCGCCGTTCACCAGGTCCCATCTGTGCACCGGCCGTGATCACGACGACGTCAGCGCCCGTGACGAGGCTCGGGTCGCTGCCTCCCGTCACGGTCGCCGGATCCAGGAACTGCAGTCCGTGCTCGAGGTCGAGCGCCTCCGCGCGCGCTCTGGCTTCTTGCACGTCGATCAGCGCGACCTCCCGGACCGACCCACGGATCAGTGCTGCGTAAGCGAGCGACGACCCGACGCTTCCCGCTCCGATGATCGCCAGCTTCGAGTTCCCGTTGTTGCTCACCTGCGTCAGGGTGGCCAGTCGCGGCCAGCCGCGCTGCGGCCGAAAGTCCCCCGTTCCCGCGGCACCAGCGGGACCTTCGGCCCTGACCGTGCGCAACGGGGCACGGGAATCTCAAGTCTCAGCAACACGAGATCCGAACCGGGCCGACGCACCCCGGGCATCAAGAAGGAGCAGAGACATGACCACCACCACCCTCGCCCCCGAGCGGGGACAGGGCCTCGCTGAGGCGACCGCAGCCCGTGCCGAGCGCACGCAACCGGTCTCCACGAGCAGCGGACGAGCGGTGCTCGCCGTCCTGCGGCTGGCCACCGGCTTCATCTTCTTCTGGGCCTTTCTCGACAAGACGTTCGGGTTCGGCTTCTCGACCCCTGGCGCCCGGTCCTGGCTGAACGGCGGCAAGCCCGCCCAGGGCTTCCTGCTGAGCCCGGGGGTGGTCGGTCCGCTCAAGGGCTTCTACACGAGCCTCGCCACGCCCCTCGTGGACGTCCTCTTCATGGTCGGGATGCTCGCCATCGGCGTCGCCGTGATGCTCGGCATCGGCCTGCGCGTCAGCGCGGCGGTCGGCACCGTGATCATGCTGTTCATGTACCTCGCCGAGTGGCCGTTCGGGGCGAACGCCGCCTCCACGAACCCCCTCGTCGATTACCACATCATCTACGCGTTGTCCCTGATCGTGGTCGCGGTCCTCGCGGCCGGCGACACCTGGGGCCTCGGTCGTGGGTGGAAGTCGCTGCCCATCGTGCAGAAGCAGCGCTGGCTGATCTGACCGGACGTCCAACAGATCCGTTCCTCGACGGGGCCGGCTCCCCGAGGGGAGTCGGCCCCGTCGTCTTACACCCGACCGGGCCTTTCGCCACTGTCGGAGGCATTCGCCCGAGCCGACCCTTGGGCCATGACCTTGCTGACCGACACCATCCGCACCGGGACCGTCGCGTTCCCCTCCAGGGAGCCTTCGCCGCTCGACGAGCAGTCCCTGGCTGAGCTCGACACCTGGTGGCGCACCGCGAACTACCTGTCCGTCGGACAGATCTACCTGCTCGACAACGCGCTGCTGCGGGAACCCCTCACCCGGGATCACATCAAGCCCCGCCTACTCGGGCACTGGGGCACGACCCCCGGCCTCAACTTCCTCTACGCCCACCTCAACCGAGTGATCCGCGAGCGCGACATCAACTCGATCTACGTCATCGGCCCCGGCCACGGCGGACCCGGCATGGTCGCGAACGCGTACCTCGACGGCACCTACAGCGAGGTCTACCCGAAGATCGCGAAGAACGAGGAGGGTGTCCGCGCGCTCTTCCGCCAGTTCTCGTTTCCCGGCGGGATCCCGAGCCACGTGGCCCCAGAGACTCCGGGCTCGATCCACGAGGGCGGCGAGCTGGGATACGCGCTGTCCCACGCTTACGGCGCCGCGTTCGACAACCCGAACCTGCTCGTCGCCGCCGTCGTGGGCGACGGAGAGGCCGAGACCGGGCCGCTGGCCACGAGTTGGCACTCGAACAAGTTCATCAACCCGCTGGAGGACGGGGTCGTGCTGCCGATCCTGCACCTGAACGGGTACAAGATCGCGAACCCGACGGTGCTCGCCCGCATCCCCGAGGAGGAGCTGCTCAGCCTGATGCGCGGGTACGGGCACACCCCGTACGTCGTCTCCGGCGGCTTCGACGGCGAGGACCCAGCGCTCGTCCACCGCCGCCTCGCCGAGACCCTCGACACGGTGCTGAACCAGATCGCGGAGATCAAGGCCGCAGCGGCCGCCGGCACCCTGACGGGACGCCCGGCCTGGCCGATGATCATCCTGCGCACCCCGAAGGGCTGGACCTGCCCGAAGGAGATCGACGGGCACCCGGCCGAGAACAACTGGCGCTCGCACCAGGTGCCGCTGGTGAACGCCCGCGACACGGCGGCGCACACGAAGGTACTCGAGAGCTGGCTACGGTCGTACAAGCCCGAGGAACTCTTCGACGAGGAGGGCGCACCAGTGGCGCTCGCCACGGCGCTCGCGCCGAAGGGCGACCGGCGGATGAGCGCCAACCCCATCGCGAACGGCGGGATCCTCAAGCAGGACCTGCTGCTGCCCGACTTTCGCGACTACGCCGTCGACGTGTCCGCGCCCGGTGCCTCAATCAGCGAGCCCACCCGGGTGCTGGGGGAGTGGTTGGCCGAGGTCGTGGAGAAGAACCCCACCAACTTCCGCATCTTCGGGCCCGACGAGACCGCGTCGAATCGCCTGAACGCAGTGCTCGACGTGACGAACAAGCAGTGGAACGCGGAGTACCTGCCATCCGACGAGCGCCTCGCCCGCGCCGGCCGGGTGATGGAGATGCTGTCGGAGCACCAGTGCGAGGGGTGGCTCGAGGGCTACCTGCTGACCGGTCGGCACGGTCTCTTCACCTCGTACGAGGCCTTCATCCACATCATCGACTCGATGCTGAACCCGCACGCCAAGTGGCTGAAGGTGTCGAAGGAGATTCCGTTGCGGCGCCCCGTCGCATCGCTGAACTACCTGCTGTCATCGCACGTGTGGCGGCAGGACCACAACGGCCTCTCCCATCAGGACCCCGGCTTCATCGACCACGTCGTGAACAAGAAGGCGGACGTCGTG
>JAODNB010000112.1 GCA_025464795.1 Frankiales bacterium | reverse complement strand
ACTACAAGTGCTCCCGCGTCGTCGGCGACGTGATGTCCAACTACCACCCGCACGGCGACAGCTCCATCTACGACACCCTCGTGCGCTTGGCCCAGCCGTGGTCGCTCCGCTACCCGCTGGTCGACGGCAACGGTAACTTTGGGTCACCGGGCAATGACCCAGCGGCAGCAATGAGGTACACAGAGTGCCGGATGGCTCCGCTGGCGATGGAGATGCTGCGGGAGATCGACCAGGAGACGGTCGACTTCAGCAACAACTACGACGGCCGCAGCCAAGAGCCGGACATCCTCCCCAGCCGCATCCCCAACCTGTTGGTGAACGGCAGCAGCGGCATCGCCGTGGGTATGGCCACCAACATCCCGCCGCACAACCTGCGTGAGGTCGCGGCCGGCGTCCAGTGGGCGCTGGAGCACGCCGACGCCAGCCAGGAAGAGCTCCTGGAGGCGATGCTCGAGCGCGTCACCGGGCCCGACTTCCCGACCGGTGGCCTGATCGTCGGGCGGCAGGGCATCGAGGAGGCCTACCGGACGGGCCGCGGCAGCATCCGCATGCGGGCCGTTGTGGCTGTGGAGGAGGACGCCAAGGGGCGCCAGATCCTGGTCGTCACCGAGCTCCCGTACCAGGTGAACCCGGACAACCTCGCGCTCAGCATCGCGGAGCTCGTCAAGGAGGGCCGGATCGCCGGCATCGCGGACGTCCGCGACGAGGGCTCGTTGCGCACCGGGCAGCGGCTGGTGATCGTGCTCAAGCGCGACGCCGTCGCGAAGGTGGTGCTGAACAACCTCTACAAGCACACCCAGCTGCAGTTCACGTTCGGCGCCAACATGCTCGCCATCGTCGACGGGGTCCCGAGGACGCTTCGGATCGACGAGTTCGTGCAGTACTACGTGGCGCACCAGGTCGATGTCATCGTCCGCCGTACCCGGTTCCAGCTGCGCAAGGCGGAGGAGCGGGCGCACATCCTGCGCGCACTCGGCAAGGCGCTCGATCAGCTGGATGCGGTCATCGCCCTCATCCGGGCGTCCGAGTCGGCAGAGGCGGCGCTCCAGCAGCTGATGGCGCTGCTGGACATCGACGAGCTGCAGGCCCGCGCGATCCTCGACATGCAGCTGCGCCGCCTGGCAGCTCTCGAGCGCCAGCGCATCCTCGACGAGCTCACCGAGCGCGAGGCGGAGATCGCGGACCTCACCGCGATCCTGGCCGACCCGGCCCGGCAGCGGCGGATCATCGGCACCGAGCTCGCGGAGATCGTCGAGAAGTACGGCGACGACCGCCGCACGCGGATCATCCCCTACGAGGGGGACATGTCGGCGGAGGACTTCATCCCGCAGGAAGAGGTTGTCGTCACAGTGACGACAGGTGGGTATGCGAAGCGCACGAAGACCGACCTCTACCGCTCGCAGCGCCGTGGCGGGAAGGGCGTGCGGGGGGCCCAGCTCAAGCAGGACGACGTCGTGCAGCACTTCTTCACGACCAGCACCCACGACTGGCTGCTGTTCTTCACCAACAAGGGCCGGGTCTACCGGGCGAAGGCGCACGAGCTGCCCGAGGCCAACCGAGATGCCCGCGGCCAGCACGTCGCGAACATCCTCGCCTTCCAGCCGGACGAGAAGATCGCCCAGATCATCGACATCAACAACTACGAGGTCGCTCCGTACCTCGTGCTGGCAACCCGAACCGGGCAGGTGAAGAAGACCGAGCTGACGAAGTTCGACAGCCCCCGCAGCGGTGGTCTGATCGCCATCAACCTGCGCGAGGACGACGAGCTGATCGGCGCTGCCCTGTGCGGTGCCGAGGACGACCTGCTCCTGGTCAGCAGGAAGGGCATGTCGATCCGGTTCACCGCGCACGACGAGCAGCTGCGCCCCATGGGCCGCGACACCAGCGGTGTCCGGGGGATGGGCTTCCGCACCGGCGACGAGCTGCTGAGCATGGATGTCGTCCGCGCCGTCGACGACAGCAGGTTCGTGTTCACGGTGACGGACGGGGGCTACGCGAAGCGCTCGAAGGTCGAGGAGTACCGCGTCCAGACCCGCGGCGGCATCGGCGTGAAGGCCGCAAAGCTCAACGATGACAGGGGATCTCTGGTCGGCGCGCTCATCGTGGGCGATGACGACGAGGTGATGTGCATCCGGGCCAGCGGCTCCGTGACACGCTCGGCGGTTGCGGAGGTGCCCGCCAAGGGGCGCGACACGATGGGGGTGAAGTTCGTCGCGCTCGACGCAGACGACGCCATCGTCCTCATCGCCCGGAACGAGCCAGAGCCCGAGGGCGAGGAGCTCGAGACCGAGGAAGCAGCCGCAGGGGCACCAACGGGTGCTTCCTCGGAGGCAGTCGATCCCGTGCTCGATCAGACCGATGTCGTGCAAGAGTCTGGTGCTGAGGCACCTGACGACGGGAGCCCCGACGACGGTGAGGATGCGTGACGGCGTCAGACGGCGAGGGCACCTCGGGGGCGGGGGACCCGGAACGTCCTGCCGCGCCTGAGCGCTCGACCAGCCCCGAGCCGTCGGACGGCCCCGAGCCGACGGACAGCCCTGAGCGTCCGCAGAGCACCGGTTGGCCACAGGCGGCTGAGCGCCCTCGGCCCGACCCGGAGCGGCGGCCTCCCTCGGCACCCAGCGGTCCGACGGGCTGGACCGGCGGTGCCCAGCGACCGGTGGGTCCCGGGGGCCCGAGCTACCCCGTGCCCGCGAGACCGACCGGTGCTTCACCGCACCTGACGGCACCTTCGGGCTCGAGCCTGTCCACACCGATGACGCGACCGCTGGTGCCGCCGGCATCGCCGCGACCGCCGCAGCCGCCGGCGCCCAGCCAGCTCTCCCCGCCCACCCGCCCGCCGGTGCCGACGGGAGTGCCGGAGCGACCGACGCCCCTGCCGCCCCCTCGCCCGACCGAGGCGGGAGGTCCGCCGCCGCTGGTCCGCACTGCACCTGCGGCCCCGACCGCTGCGACCGAGACGGTCGTGCCAGGTCGTCCGCGGACACCTGTCTCCCGGCCCGCGCCACCCGGCTCGACGACGACCCCTCTCGCCGCAGGACCAGCCGCTCGACCGGTGCGGAGCCGACGCGCGCGGCTGGCCCTGCGTCGGCTCGACCCGTGGTCGGTGTTCGTCATGAGCTTGCTGCTCTCGCTGTTCCTCGCGGTCGTCACGTTGGTCGCTGCCGTGGTGCTGTACGCCATCCTGAGCAAGCTGGGCATCCCGAAGAGCATCAACAAGGCCGTCAGCGACGTCGAGGGCGGCGGCGAGGTGCTGACGAAGGGCCGCTTCCTGGGATGGGCTGCGCTTCTCGCGGCCATCAACGTCGTGCTGCTCACGGCATTCGCGACCCTGGGCTCCCTGCTCTACAACGTCTGCGCCACCTTCACAGGCGGGCTCGAGGTCACGCTCGCCGAAAGGGACTGACCCGGTTCGTGTACGCTCCTCCACCGTGCCGTACCCGGTTCGCCGGGCCTGTAGCTCAGCTGGTTAGAGCGCATCCCTGATAAGGATGAGGCCGGAGGTTCAAGTCCTCCCAGGCCCACCGTCACACCCGTGCCCGGCTTCGCGGAAGGGACCAAGGTCATGCCTCGACTGAGGGGACTGCTCGCCCTCGGCGGCCTCGTCGCCCTGGCCCGTGCGCGCGCCAAGCGGAGCAGGCGCGAGAGCGACCTCTGGACGGAGGCGG
>JAODNB010000080.1 GCA_025464795.1 Frankiales bacterium | reverse complement strand
TTGGGGTCGACGTCGTGCTTGATGCTCAGCTCGCGCGAGGGGATGACGCCCTCGGTCTTGTAGCCGATGTCCAGCAGGACCTCGTCGCGGTCGACCTTCACGATGGTGCCCTCGACGATGTCGCCATCGTTGAAGTACTTGATCGTGGCGTCGATGGCGGCGAGGAAGTCCTCTTCCGACCCGATGTCGTTGATGGCGATCTGCGGGGTCGTGGGGGTGTCGAGGGTGGTGGTCAAGGAAAGGGCTCCGGAAGCGGTGGGATCGTGCCCCGCCCCTGGTGGGCGAGGTCTCGAGGCACGCACCACGGGTTTGTCGTCAGAGCCGGCGAGACTCCAGGAAGTCAGACCAACAGCAACGAGCTCGGGCATGGGAACTGGAGCGCCCGCAGCGCGTGCCCCCAGACTACGCCTATGACAGATGGGCCGTCGAGCGTGAGCCACCGCGAGGCCACGCCTGAGGAGAGCGCCGCAGCCAACCGGCTGTGGTGGGACGCGAACGCGTCCGACTACTACGCCGAGCACGGCGACGTCTTGGGCGACGCCGACCTGCTCTGGTGCCCGGAGGGGGTCCGCGAGCAGGACGCGCAGCTGCTGGGGGACGTCGACGGTCTGCGCGTGCTCGAGGTGGGGTGCGGCGCGGCCCAGGGGGCCCGCTGGCTGACGGCTCAAGGTGCGCACGTGACCGCCTTCGACGTGTCGTTCGGCCAGCTCCGCCAGGCTCGCCGGCTCGACGCCGCGACGGGGATGGCCGTCGACCGGCTCGTCCAGGCGGACGCCCAGCGGCTCCCCTTCCTCGACGGCTCCTTCGACGTGGTCCTGAGCGCCTTCGGAGGGATCCCGTTCGTCGCCAACAGCGCGGGGACGATGCGCGAGATCGCCCGGGTCGCCAGGCCCGGCGCGCGGGTGGTGTTCAGCGTGACCCATCCGCTCCGCTGGGCCTTCCCCGACGACCCCGGCCCGGCTGGCCTCACGGTCCGGCAGTCCTACTTCGACCGCACGCCCTACGTCGAGGAGGACGAGCACGGCAGGGCTGTGTACGTCGAGCACCACCGGACGCTGGGCGATCGCCTGCGGGAGCTCGTGGCCGCCGGCCTGGTCCTGGACGACCTGGTCGAACCGGAGTGGCCTGCAGAGCGGACGCAGGAGTGGGGGCAGTGGTCGCCACTGCGAGGGGCCCTCGTACCGGGCACCGCGATCTTCGTCGCGCACAGGGCCGTGTAGACACCTGGCGGGCCTTCCGCAAGCACCGCAACGGGCCGTTGCGAACCGCCGTTCACGGTCGGTCGTAGTCAATTCGGGTGGTTCGGGCGCGTTACGTTGACGTTGGTGCGATCTGCGTCACAGTCTCCCTATGAGGTCGTGGCGCACCGCAACGACACCCCCCAACGGATGGACCCCGTGAGCACGCTGCTCGCCCTCACCGTCACAGGCCTGGTGACCGGCTGCATCTACGCCCTGACGGCCTCGGGACTCGTCGTCACCTACACGACCTCCGGGATCTTCAACTTCGCCCACGGCGCCGTGGGCATGCTCGCTGCCTTCGGGTACTGGCAGCTCCTGGAGAAGGGGATGCCGACCCTGCCTGCGTTCCTGCTGACGGTGCTGGTCCTCGCACCCCTTCTCGGCATCGTCATCGAGCGCGTCCTGATCCGAAGACTGGGCAACGCCACCCTCGAGGTGACCCTGACCGTCACCATGGGGCTGCTGCTCCTGCTGCTCGCGATCGCCAACACCGTCTGGGACGCCACCACCCCTCGCGTCCTGCAGCCGTTCTTCGTGGGCAAGCAGGTCACCGTCGCCACCGTCGTCCTGACCTACCACCAGCTGCTGATCATCGCCGCCGCCATCACGGTGCCGCTCGCGCTCTGGGCCTTCCTGCGGATGACCCGAACGGGCATCGCGATGCGCGCGGTCGTCGACGACCGGGAGCTCGCAGCGCTGGCGGGAGCCTCCCCCACCCGGATCGGCCAGCTCGGCTGGGGCATCGGCTCGAGCCTCGCGGCGGTCGCCGGGATCCTGCTGGCGGCCCAGGTGGAGCTCAACGCCACCACGCTCACGCTGCTGGTCATCAACGGGTACGCCGCGGCGGTCGTGGGACGCCTCACCTCGCTCCCGCTCACCATCACCGGCGGCTTGGTGCTCGGCGTGCTGCAGTCGCTGGCCCTCGGCTACGTGACGATCAGCTGGCTGAACCAGGTCCAGGTGATCATCCCGATGCTGATCTTGTTCGTCGCGCTGCTCATCGCTCCCCCGACCCGCCTGCGCGTCGGCCAGCTGGCACCGCTCGTCGCCCCACGCGTACCCTCCTCGCGCCGTTCGCTGGGGTCGACCGGCGCCTTCCTGGTGCTGGCCGCGGGGATCGTTGCGATCATCCCGTCCGGGCAGCTCGGCAACGTGACGCACGGCGCTGCGGTCGCCATCATCCTGCTCAGCCTGGTCCCCATGGTCGGCTACGGCGGCATGGTGTCGCTGTGCCAGCTCACGTTCGCCGGGATCGGCGCGGTGGCCATGGCCAAGGTCGGCGGCGGACCGCTGGGTCTCGTCGCCGCGGTGCTCGCCCCCGCAGCTGTCGGTGCCCTGCTGGCCCTGCCGACCCTGCGCCTGCGTGGGCTGTACCTCTCCCTGGCGACGCTGGCGTTCGGCTACGCCATGGACAACGCGTTCTTCCAGAACGCGAGCGTCATGACCAACAACCTGGGACTGCCTGTCCCGCGGCCGTTGGGTCTGGACAACGACCGCGGCTACCTGCTGTTCGTGGTCGCGGTCTTCGCGGCGTGCGCCTTCGGGGTGCTGGCGATGCGGCGCTCGACCCTCGGCCGCAGGCTCGTCGCCCTCGGTGACAGCCCGGCCGGCTGCGCGACCCTCGGCATGGGCATTCACGTCACCAAGCTCGTCGTGTTCGCTCTGTCCGCCGGACTGGCAGGCCTGGGCGGCGCCCTGCTCGGTGGGCAGCAGAGCGTCGTCGGGCAGAGCGACTTCGCGCTGCTGCTCAGCCTCACGCTGCTCCTGATGGCTGTCGTGTGGGGGGTCCGCACCATCTCCGGGGTCTTCATCGCGGCCCTGGCGTTCGAGCTCATCCCTCAGCTCAACGGACACCTCGGCCCCGTCGGCGACAGCGTCCTGTCCCTGCTGGTCGGCCTCGGCGCCGTGGGTCTGGGCCGCAGCCAGAACGGCATCGTCGGTGCCGTCCTGTCCTCCCCCGGCCTGCGCAGGCTCCCTTCGCTGCCGCACCCGCGGTCCCACTCCGACGACGTGTCGCGGGAGGAGGTGCTCACCGGTGCTCAAGGTTGAGGAGGTCTCGGTCCGCTTCGGAGGGGTGCAGGCCGTCGCCGGCATGTCGCTCGAGGCGCCTCCCGGCCGCGTCACGGGGCTCATCGGACCGAACGGGGCCGGCAAGACGACGTTGTTCAACGTGATCACCGGGCTGCAGAAGCCCAACACCGGACGCGTCCTGCTCGGGGACCGGGACCTCACCAAGGCGTCGACGGCGAAGCGGGCTCGAGCCGGGGTCGGCCGCACGTTCCAGCGCCTCGAGGTCTTCGGCTCGCTCACCGTCTATGACAACGTGCTGCTCGCCGCCGAGCTCGCGCACGTCAAGAACCCCTCGGCAGCAGCGCACCAGCTCCTCGAGCGGGTCGGTCTGGGTGGGTTCGCCGCCCAGCAGGCCGGGGTGCTGCCTACCGGCATGGCTAGGCTGCTCGAGCTCGCTCGGGCGCTCGCCGGCAACCCGTCCGTGCTGCTCCTCGACGAGCCTGGCTCCGGCCTCACCGAGGCCGAGTGCAAGGCACTGGGCGACCTGCTGCTCTCGCTCACCGCAGACGGCACCGCAGTGCTCCTGGTGGAGCACGACATGGAGCTCGTCATGCGCGTCTGCCAGCACGTCTACGTCCTCGACTTCGGTCAGCTGCTCGCCGAGGGCTCGCCCGCGGAGGTCTCCGCGAACCCCGCTGTGCAGATCGCCTACCTCGGCGCCGAGGAGGTGTCGGCGTGACCTCGGTGATGACCGCTGCCCTCGAGCTGCGCGGGGTCAGCGCCGGCTACGGGCGCGTCGCCGTCCTGCACGACATCGACCTCGCGGTCCCGCCGTACGGCGTGCTGGCGCTGCTCGGGTCGAACGGGGCGGGCAAGTCGACCCTGCTCCGCGTCGCCTCCGGACGCACCTCGCCGTCCTCCGGCCAGGTGCTCCTGCGCGGCACGGACGTGACCGGTCGCAGTCCGGAGCGGTTGTCCCGTACCGGCTTGTGCAGCGTGCCTGAGGGGCGTGCTGTCTTCCCGAACCTGACGGTCACCGAGAACCTGCGGATGTGGACCTACCGGCCGGGCGTCTCGCGCAAGGCCGTCGAGGAGCAGGCGTTCGCGCGGTTCCCGCGCCTGAAGGAGCGACGCAAGCAGCTCGCCGGCCGGTTGTCCGGGGGCGAGCAGCAGATGCTCGCGATGACCCGCGCGCTGACTGCTGAACCGGACGTGCTCCTGCTCGACGAGATCTCGATGGGCCTTGCCCCCGTGGTCGCCGCGGAGCTGTTCGGACTGGTGCGGCAGATCGCCGACGACGGCACCCCCGTGCTGCTGGTCGAGCAGTTCGCCCGTACCGCCCTGGAGATCGCCGACTCGGTCGCGGTCATGGCTCAGGGCCACATTCGAGTGACCGGCACGCCCGAGGAGGTGCGCGACCAGGTGCTCGAGACGTACCTGCACACAGATGCTCAACCCACCCGTTTGGAGAACTGAGGCGTGATGCAACGAAGCAAGAGCGCACAGGTCGCAGTGGCGATCACCGCGACTGCCCTGGCCCTCACCGCGTGCGGTGGCAGCTCGACCACGAAGCCGTCCAGCGGCTCGAGCTCCACCACGAAGCTGACGGGGACGCCGATCAAGATCGGCAACGTCGTCGACCTGACGGGTCCGATCCCCGGCCTGTTCAAGGGCGCACGCGAGGCCACGGAGGCCTACGTCGAGAAGATCAACAGCGAGGGCGGGCTCAAGGGCCACCCCGTCGAGCTCGTCACCGGCGACAGCCAGATCTCCTGCAACGGAGCGACCGCGGCCTGGGGCGAGGTGATGCCACAGGTGCAAGCGATGGTCGGGAGCATCTCGGGACTGGACAGCTGCGCGGCCAAGGCTCTCAACGCGAACCCCAAGATCCCCGCGGTCTTCGAGATCCTCAACCCGGTCCTGTCCGGGATCCCGAACACGTTCTCGCCGGCCCCACGGCCTCTCGGCCAGTCGATCGGCGCCTACCGCTACCTGGACAAGAAGTACCCGGGTGCGGTGTCGAAGCTCGGCTTCATCATCAACGTGCAGACCGAGTTCACGACGACCGAGCTCCTCGGCGGTCTGAAGAAGCTCGGCGGTGCGGTGGCCTACTCCCACACCACCGACGTCACGAAGCAGACCGACTACACCGCCGACATCATCAAGATGCGGGCAAACGGCGTGAAGTGGCTCAGCCTCGACGGGCTGCCGATCGGCACCATCAACCGCATCCTGTCGGCGGCCAAGCAGCAGAACTGGCGTCCCGAGGTCATCACGGCCGCGCCTGCCTACGACGGCAACTTCCTGAAGCTCGCCAACCCAGCGGCTGTCGAGGGCGTCTACCTGCCGCTGCAGACGGCGCTGTTCCTCGGCGGGGACGCGGGGACGTCCGTGGGCGTCGCGGAGTACCTCAAGTGGCTCGAGAAGGTGCACCCGGGAGCCAAGCCGGACCTGTTCGGCGCCTACGCATGGGCGGCCGCTGAGCTCTGGTACGAGGCGTGGCAGGCAGCGGCGGAGCCGAAGTCGCCGGACGACGTCCGCTTCGCCCTCGGCACCATCACGAAGTACGACGCGAAGGGCCTCATCGCGGAGGCCTCCCCCACGGCGCGTACGCCAGCCGTCTGCTGGCTCGTCGCGCAGATCAAGGGCGGCAAGTTCGAGCGCGTCGAGCCCACAGACAAGGGCTTCAGCTGCGAGGGCGCGGAGTTCGTGCCGCTCAGCTAGCACTGCTCGTCGACGACGGCCGGGTGCCCTTCGGGGCTACCCGGCCGTCGTGCTGTGCGAGACCTGTCGGGTCCCGTCCGGTCCCCGGACCCCAAACTGATGTCGTCTGACGCGGTCGCGGGTAACCCGAGCTCGGTGAGCGTGGAACGGGCGCGGGCAGCCGGGCCGCCGTCAGACCAGGTCGGTGAAGTTGGGCAGCGGGCGGCGGGGCTGACAGCCGTAGGGGCATCACTCTGGTTCCGCGACCCGTCCGGCAACAACGTGCGCCTCACCCAGGTGCTGGAGTTCGACCCCATCCGCAGCTAAGGCGAGACACCCACCCCTCAGCGGAGCACGTGTCTCGCGTGAGCGGGCTCTGCAGGACCGCCTTCACCCGTGGGCGGATCCCCGCAGGACGCGCCAAGGCGAGACACCCGGTGCGGGTGTCTCGCCTTGAGCCAGCGGAGCGCTAGGTGATCTGCGTGGTGCGCGCGTCGCCGGCGCCGCGTGGCTGCACGACATCGACGGGCGTGCTGGACATCTTGCGGAGCTCGGCGTCGACGGCTGCCTCGTGGGCATCCGCCTCGGCCCGCGCCTTCGCGGGACTCCAATGGCCCTTCAGCACGAAGACCATCGGGATGAAGAACAGCTGGCCGAGGGCGCAGATGAGGAACCAGTCCTGCCACTGACCGGGCGAGTCCTTCTGCGCCTTCTGGACGGTTGCGCCGACGCCGGCGAGCACCTTGGAGTCGGCCGCGCCCTGGGGCGAGGACAGCCAGGTGGCAACGTCCGCGCCCACCTTCTCGACGACCTGCGTCGCCACGTCCGGCGGGACGTTGCCGTCCGGGTAGCGAGCGCTGACGTCCGCCAGGAAGGCGGAGTTCGCCTGCAGGGTCGGGATGTAACGGGCATCGCGGGCAGCGATCGTCTGCACCTGAGGACCGTGCTCGACGAGCGGCGTCACGGAGCTGATGACCTGCGGCAGGATCAGGAAGCTGATGGCCACGATGGCCCGCAGGATCCAGCCCCAGACCGCCAGGCCGTAGGCGGTGAGCGCCGGGTTGGTGGCCTCGACGGTCTCCGTGAAGGAGGCCATCCAGCAGGCGAAGGCAAAGCCGCCGTAGATGCCGACGCAGACCAGGACGAAGGCCCACGCGTCGTAGCTGACGTCCGTGTGCGGCGTGAGGTGACGGATGACCAGGGTGATGATCACGGCCCCGATGCCGCCGAAGAGCATGAACGGCTTGCGGACCCTGAGGCGGTCGGACAGCACGCCGGCGATCACCAGGGCGATGGCGTTCGAGGACCAGTACCAGTTGAGGAGCCCGTTGGCCTGGTCGGCGCTGAACCCCTGGACGGTCTGGAAGAAGATCGGGAAGAACGCGACTGCCGTGTAGTAGGACAGCAGGAACAGGCCGATCGCGAACGCGGAAGCGATGATCCCGGGCTTGAGGACCTGACCCCACGGCCGTGCGATGGCGGCCTCGACATCGACGCCCTTCGCCTTGGCCTCGATGAGCGCCTTGTCGTGCATCGACACCATGAGCTGGTCACGCAGTGCGGGAGCGAGCTCGCGGAGGGCGACGAACGCGATGGCCCACACGACCAGGCCGACGATGCCGCAGATGACGAACTGGTCCTGCCAGCGCGGCAGGTCCTTGAGCGTGTGGCTGGAGACCTCGGACACGACGAGCGAGCCCACGACAGGTCCGAGCGTCCAGAAGCCCATGGCCGACGCGCGACCGAGCTGCGGGCTGAAGTCGCGCACCAGCGCCGGTGTGGCGACCAGGACCACGCCCTCGACGACACCGAGCGCTGCGGCTGCAACTCCGAACTGGAACTTGGTGTTCACGTTCGGCACGGCGAACGCAGTGATCAGGCCGGTGATGAGCAAGCCGTACGCGACCAGGTTGGCGCGTCCGAACCGGTCCGCGAGTCCCGCGGCGAGGGAGGTGAAGGCACCGATCGCGTTGGCGATGACGAGGATGTAGACGAAGTAGCTGAACGACATGTGCAGGTCAGCAAGGATCTGGGTCGCGACCGACCCGTTGATGTAGTTCTCGTAGTAGAGGATCACGGTGGACAGCACGACGATGCCGAGCATCGTGTAGCGCTGGGCCTCTGCCGGGTAGTGGTTCAGCTCTCGGCGCCAGAGGCGCTGGATGCCGGTCGGCTCTGCTGTGGCGGTTGCTGTCGTCATGGCCATCCCCTTATCGCGAGCCGTAGACGGGAGCGACGGACGAGGGAGCGACCCGGTCGTCCGTCGTGCTGTCGAGGGCCTGCACGACCCCGTACGCCGTTCCGGCGGTCAGCAGCACCGCGAGCCCGGAGGTGAGCCAGACGATCGGTCCGCGCTTCCTCCTGCGGTCCTTGTCGGCTTGGGGGGTTGTCATGCGCTTTCCTCCTCCATCTGCAACGCCATCGTTGCAGTTGTGAGGCACACCATATGCATGGAGGGCAGGTGATCGCTCGGACACGTCGGTAGATCACCCATGAGCGTGTTCCGTGCGTCCTGGCTTGCACCCAAATGCCGGAGAATCTGCTTCTGTCTTTCGTGCGGGGTCTGCACGGGCTGCTACGGGCCACGCCCTAGTGTGAGACTCACCACCCGTCCTCAACGAAGAGGTCCCTGTGCCCCCGCACCTCCTTCGCGTCGCGATCCTCAGCTGGCGTGACAGCACCCACCCCGAGGGCGGCGGTTCAGAGCAGTACGCCGAGGCCATGGCGGCGGGCCTGGCCGAGCGCGGCCACAGCGTCACCATCCTCACCGCGCGGCACCCTGGTTCGACCAAGCAGGAAGCGCGCGAGGGATACCTGATCCGGCGTGCGGGCGGGCGGTTCACCGTCTACCTGCGGGCGCTGGTGCGGATCCTCACCGGACCCCGCTTCGACGTGATCGTCGACGTGCAGAACGGCACGCCCTTCTTCGCCCGGCTCGTCACGAGACGTCCGGTGGTCGTTCTGTGCCATCACGTCCATCGCGATCAGTGGCGGATCGCGTTGGGGAACACGTGGGTCGGCCGTCGGATCGCGACCGTCGGGTGGTGGGTGGAGTCCTGGCTCGCGCCGCGGATCCTCCGCGGCTGCCGGTATGTCACGGTTAGCGAGGTCAGCCGCCGGGACCTCATCGGCCTCGGCGTCACTGCGGCCGACATCACGGTCGTGCACAACGGAACCCCCGCACCCCTGCCCGGTGTCGCCCGTTCCGAGGTGCCCGAGATCGTGGTGCTTGGTCGCCTCGTGCCTCACAAGCGAGTCGAGCACGCCGTTCGTGCAGTCGCCGCCCTCAGCGACGAGATGCCGGACCTCAGGCTGACTGTCGTCGGGCACGGCTGGTGGAGTGACGAGGTGGCCACTGAGGTGGCGAGGCTCGGCTTGACGGACCGCGTCGAGCTCGTCGGACACGTCACCGAGGCCCGCAAGCACGAGCTCCTCAGCCGTGCGTGGGTCCTGGCGACCCCGTCGGTCATGGAGGGGTGGGGGCTCTGCGTCGTCGAGGCCGCCTCGCACGGCACCCCTAGCGTTGCCTATCGCAGCGCCGGCGGTCTGACGGAATCAGTTCTGCACGGCGTCACCGGACTCCTGGCTGAGGACGACGAGCAGGCCTTCACGGCGGCGTTGCGCGAGCTGCTCACCGATGAGGTGCTGCGGCACCGGTTCGGCCTCGACGCCCGCCGGCACGCCAAGCAATTCGCTCAGGAGGCCAGCGTCGACGCGTTCGTCCGGGTGCTCCAGAAGACCCAAGGGATCGACCTGCCGCTACGACTACCCGGCGGCCTCCCGCTGCCGCGACCCTCGCACGAGTTGCCGCAGCCCGTGACCCGATGACCGAGACGGCCTCCCACGAGCCCTCGTTGGTACGGGCCGGCGCGGCGGTCGGCATCGCGATGGGCTTGGCGAACGTCCTGCAGTACGCCCTCCAGCTGGTCGCTGGACGGCAGCTCAGCACCGACGAGTTCGGTGGGTTCGGGGCCTTGCTGAGCCTGGGCGTAGTCGCGTCCGTGCCGATGCTGGCTCTGCAGACGGTGGCCGCCCGTCACGTCGCCCTGCTGCGCGAGACCGCGGACGCTCGGCGGAGCGAGATCGGCACCCTCCTGGCGACGGCCACGAGGACCGGGCTCGCCCTCACCACCGTCGGGCTGCTCGCCTCCCCGGCAGTAGCGGCCTTCCTCCACGTACCGGTGGTCGCGGCAGTGTGGCTTGCTCTGGGGCTCGGCCCCCTGGCGTACATCGGTGCAGCCCAGGGCGTGCTGCAGGGAGGTCAGCGCTTTGCCGCGCTTGCGCGCC
>JAODNB010000079.1 GCA_025464795.1 Frankiales bacterium | reverse complement strand
GACGTGCTGGCCGCGCTGCGCGGAGCCGTCGGCAACGAGCTCGGCGACGACCTCGCTCTCCTGGTGGCGGAGTACCTCGGCGAGAACGACTAGCTGTCGGACAGGGCGACCTCGGCGGCCTCGATCGCGAGGGCTTCGCTGAGTCCGCGTTGGAGCAACGACCACCGCACCCACTCGTACGTGACGATGCGCAGCGCGTCCTCCTCGTCCGGGGGCTGCTCTGACAGGAAGACGTCGACGATCTCGGGGCTCCACGCCATGCGGTCCCCGTCGAGGTGCTCGTCGGCGTAGTCGAGGCACAGCCGCGCGAGCCGGCGGGTCTGCGCGTCGTCGACGAACAGGTCGCTGGTCACCGCGGCGAAGAACGCGTCGATCAGGACCTGCTTGTCGACGTCGGGGAGCGGCTGCCACGGGACGTCCGGGATCTCGGGGAGCTCGATGGCGCGGAGCCGCCCGCTGAGCAGGGCGCCGGCGATGACGTAGTCGTCGTCGAGGTGCGGCGGCTCGAGCATCTCGGTGTACTGCTGCCCGTCGCTGAGGGCGCGCACCGCGACGTCGAGCGCGACGGGCTTGGCGTCTCGGTCGATCTCGGGGCTGATCGGGCCCGGCTTCAGGAGGCTGACCGTGACGACACCCTGATGGAACGCGCGGGACGTCGCGGCCGCGAGAACGCAGTCGTCGTAGTCGAGCAGCCAGATCACGTGGTCGTCGTACTCGTCGGGGATCGTCCGCGCGCCCGTGGGCAGGGGAGTGGGCTGCGACGGCCACGAGAGGTCCTCGATCTCCGCGCGGGCCCACTCGTCGAGCGCCTCTCGGACCCGGGGGTTCTGCGTCACCAGCTCGACGGCGGCAAGGAGGGCCGCCGCGGACCGGGTCCGGCGTCGTCCGGCGTGCAGCAGGAGCCGGTCGACGGCCTGGGTGCGTCGCTCGCGGGCGGCGCCTTTAGCCGAGGCGGTGAGGTCGCCGAGGACCTCGCTGGCCAGCAGCTCCGCCTGGACCCGGGTGGCCTCAGGGCTCAGCAGCTCGGCGGCCAGCGTGAAGGCCTGGCTCTCGTACGACGTCGGCTGGGTCCTGCGGGACGGCTTGCGCTTGGAGGGATGTCGCCCGCGGCTCTTCGGCATGGGGGAGATCATGCCAACGGCTAGCGTCGGCACCATGGAGACCCGCACCCTCGGACGCACCGACCGCCCCGTGACCGTGATCGGGCTGGGCTGCTGGCAGATCGGCGGCGGTTGGGGAGAGGTCAGCGAGGACGACGCGCTGGACGTCCTGCGCGCTGCCGTGGACGCCGGCGTCACCTTCCTCGACACCGCGGACGTGTACGGCGACGGGCGCAGCGAGCGACTGGTCGGTCGGCTGCTGGCCGAGCGGGAGGGCCTGCTCGTTGCCACCAAGATGGGCCGTCGGGCCGACCCGCACGTGCCCGAGGCCTTCACCCTCGACGCGTTCCGCAGCTGGACCGACCGCAGCCGCAGCAACCTCGGCGTCGACGTGCTCGACCTCGTCCAGCTGCACTGCCCACCGACGCCGGTCTTCGCGGACGACCGGGTCTTCGACGCCCTCGACAGCCTGGTCGCGGAGGAGCGGATCAAGGCGTACGGGGTCTCGGTCGAGACCTGCGACGAGGCGCTCACCGCGATCGCGCGACCGGGGCTTGCGTCGGTGCAGATCATCCTCAACGTGCTGAGGCGCAAGCCCCTCGAGGCTGTGCTGCCTGCGGCCGTCAAGGCCGGCGTGGGGATCATCGCTCGGGTGCCGCTGGCGAGCGGGCTGCTGTCGGGGAAGTACACCGCCGCCACCACCTTCGCTCCCGACGACCACCGCTCCTTCAACCGGAACGGGGAGCACTTCGACCAGGGCGAGACCTTCAGCGGCGTGCCGTACGAGGTCGGGCTGGAGGCCGCCCGCCGGGTGGCGGAGCTGACACCCGAGGGCGTGACGACCGCCCAGCTCGCCCTGCGGTGGATCCTCGACCAGCCCGGCGTGACCACGGTGATCCCGGGAGCGCGCAACGCCGAGCAGGCCCGCGGGAACGTCGCTGCGGCGGACGTCGCACCGTTGGACGAGCAGGTGCTGGAGCAGCTCCGCGAGCTCTACGACGGCAGCGTCCGGGAGCACGTGCACTCCCGCTGGTAGCAGGAACCGCGCGCTCGACGTCGAAGTCGGCCGTTGCGGGTGCGTTGCGCCCACCGGAGGAGCTGTGGTGACGAAGCGCTGGGTCCTGGTCCTGCTGATGGTGCTCGGGGTGACGACGCCCGCGGTGGCGTCCTCCTCGCAGGCGCCCACCTTGACGGTGCTCTCGAACACCCGGGCCGACCTGGTGTCGGACGGGCAGGCCCTCGTGGGCCTGAGCACGTCGACCACCAAGGGCCTGCGCGTGACGGTCGGGTCGCGGGACGTGACGAAGGCGTTCGCCCGTCGCGCCAGCGGGCGGGTCGAGGGCCTGGTCGACGGCTTGCGGGTCGGGACGAACGTCGTGACCGCCTCGGTCGGCTCCGCGACGCGGAGCCTCACGATCACCAACCACCCGAACGGCGGGCCGCTGTTCACCGGACCTCAGCTCCAGCCGTGGAGCTGCCCGGCCGGTTCCCTCGACAAGCAGTGCGACGCGAAGCCGCGCTACACCTACCTCTACCTGTCGAGCAACCCGCAGAAGGCGGGCCTGCAGCCGTACGGCACCGACACCCCGCCGACGGACGTCGCGACCACGACGACGGACCAGGGCGTGAAGGTTCCGTTCATCGTGCGACAGGAGCTGGGCTACCAGGACCGCGACCAGTACAAGGTCCTGACCCTGATCGATCCCCACAAGAAGTGGGACCGCTGGGCGCCGCAGCGCACCTGGAACCACAAGGTGCTCGTGACGGGTGGCGGTGGCTGCGGCGGCTCCTACGGCACGGGCAACGCGCCACTGGCCGACTTCAGCGGGACCATCCCGACCATCCCTGGCCGCAACGACAGCTACGTCGACGCGCTCGGTATGGGCTACGCGGTCATGACGACCGCGCTCGACAACACCGGCCACAACTGCAACGTGGCCGTCGAGGCCGAGGCGCTCATCATGCTGAAGGAGCGGGTGATCGAGCAGTACGGCGACATCCGCTACACGATCGGCACCGGCTGCTCCGGTGGCTCGATCGTGCAGCACACCATCGCGAACGCCTACCCGGGAGCGGTGTACGACGGGCTCATCGTGACCTGCGCCTACCCGGACACGTTCACCGCGGGGTCGCAGTTCGCCGACTACCACATGCTGCGGACCTACTTCGAGGACCCGTCGCGGTGGGGGACCGGCGTCGTGTGGACGCCCGCGCAATGGGCAGCGGTCGAAGGACGACCCGATCCGGTCAACGCGGTCGTGGCCGACGAGGGACTGTTCAAGGACGCGGTGAACCCCTCCAGCGGCTGCGTCGACCCCAAGCTGGAGTACAGCTCCACGAACCCCGGTGGCGTGCGCTGCTCGATCCTCGACTACATGAAGACGCTGCTCGGCACGCGGCCGAGGTCGGTGTGGAGCGCACCGGAGAAGAAGGCGGGCAAGAGCTTCGCCGGACAGCCCTTCAGCAACGTCGGCGTCCAGTACGGGCTGTCCGCGCTGCAGCAGGGTCTCATCACGCCCGAGATGTTCGTCGACCTCAACGAGAAGATCGGCGGCCTCGACATCGACGCCAAGACGTCAGCCACGCGGATGGCCGGCGACGACAGCGCCATTGCCAACTCCTACCGGACTGGGCTCGTGAACGAGACCGACCACCTCGACACCGTGGCGATCATCGACCACGCCGGGCCGGACCCGGGTGCCGCGCACGACTACGCGCACACCTGGTGGGTCCGCGACCGCCTCGACAAGGCCCACGGGCAGCACGGCAACCAGGTGCTGTGGTTCGGGCCGACGCCGCTGATCGGCGACCCGACCTGGCCCACGACGGCGCTGAAGGCCATGTCCGGATGGCTGGACGCCGTCCAGCGGGACCACACGAACCTGCCTCTCGCGCGTCGCATCGTGCAGGACCGGCCGGCCTCGCTGCACGACCGGTGCGAGTACGCGCCTGCCGTGGGCTCGGCACCGACCGACGGCGTCTGCCTGCCGCAGGAGGCGCAGACGCACTACGGGACTCCGCGCGAGGTCGCCGGCGGCCCGGCCACGAACGACGTCCTGAAGTGCCGCCTCAAGCCGCTCTCGGCTCAGGACTACGGGCTGCTCGGGCTCACGGCGGCGCAGCTCACGCGACTGCGGGCAGTCTTCCCCGCGGGCGTGTGCGACTGGTCGCGCAAGGGCGTCGGCCAGCAGCCCGTCGTGCCGTGGCAGACCTACCAGGACGGCCGCGGGCGCGTGATCTACGGCGGGACGCGGATGGCGCCAGCTCACCACTCGGGGTCATAACGCGCTACTGTGAGTGACGAGCCCGGTTCCACCATCGGCAGGAGCCGTCACCATGAAGTCACGTGCGCTCGCCGGCGGGACCCTCGCCGCCCTGGGGATGGCCCTCATCCTCGGCACGGTTGCCCCCGCTGCTGCAGCTCCGGGCGACGTCGGACTCGGCACCGCGGCCGCCTTCGGGGTGCTAGCGGGGACGGCCGTGACCAACACCGGCCCGTCGGTGATCGCCGGGGACCTCGGCGTCAGCCCGGGGAGCGCCGTCACCGGCTTCCCGCCGGGCCTGGCCCTGGGTGTGACGCACAGCGCCGACGCTGCCGCCCAGCAGGCACAGGCCGATGTCACGACGGCCTACAACGACGCGGCTGGTCGAGCGACGTCGTCAGCGATCACGGCTGACCTCGGCGGCAGGACGCTGACGCCGGGCGTCTACACCGGGCCGACCCTGGCCCTCACCGGCACCCTCACCCTCGACGCCAAAGGCGACCCGAACGCGGTCTTCGTCTTCCAGAGCGCCAGCACCCTCATCACAGCGTCG
>JAODNB010000344.1 GCA_025464795.1 Frankiales bacterium | reverse complement strand
GGCCGTAGTGGACGGTCTCGGGGTCCCCGAGGGTGCGTCCCTCCGCGACCTTGATCGGGTCGACGTCACCGATGAGGTCGCCGACCGAGGTGTCGGGCGTGGCCAGCTTCTCGCCGTACCTCTCGGACCGGGGCTTCCACGAGACCGGGGTCGCGTCGCCCTTCGCCGCGACCAGCCGCTGGCAGCGGACGCAGACCGGCGAGTAGGGGTGGTCGTTGATCTCGCAACCCGTGATGACCGGGGTCCAGGCGTCGAGCAGTCCTGTGATGGTCCGGATGAGGCGGGTCTTGCCCTGACCGCGCTCGCCCAGGAGCACGATGTCGTGACCGGCGAGGAGCGCTCGCTCGACCTCGGGGAGCACCGTCTCGTCGTAGCCGAGGATGCCCGGGAAGGTGGGCTCGCCGGAGGCGAGCCGGGTCAGGAGGTTGTCGCGCACCTCCTCCTTGACGGTCCGCTGGACGTGCCCGGAGTCGCGCAGGGCACCGAGGGTGGTGGGGTCAGGAGTGCTCACCGTTGTCACGCTACGTCGGAGGGCGGGATCTCGCACCAGGCAGAATGGCCGGCATGGGTCGCTTCGGGGATGGGTTGGGCACGTCGAGCGACCTGGTGCTGGCGGCGGAGCAGGCGGTCGAGCAGGCGCTCGAGCCGTTGCGGGGGCGGGCCCCTGACCTCGCCGTCGTGTTCGCCTCGGGCGCGGATCCGGACGACCTCGCAGCCGCCGGGGAGCGGGCCTGCGCGCTGACCGGTGCCGGAGCGACCCTCGGCTGCACCGCTGCAGGCGTCATCGGTGGTGGACGAGGCGTCGAGGGCGTTGCGGCGGTGAGCGTCTGGGTGGGGGTGCTGCCCGGGGCCTCGCTGCGGACCTTTCACCTCGAGGTCATGCCGACCGGCGGGAGCGCTGCGGTCATCGGGTTGCCGGAGAGGGAGGCCAGCACGGACGAGGTCGCGCTGCTGCTCGCCGAC
This sequence comes from Frankiales bacterium, assembly GCA_025464795.1. GTDB lineage: Bacteria > Actinomycetota > Actinomycetes > Mycobacteriales > SCTD01 > RYN-111. Next base: position 2,693 of record JAODNB010000344.1, on the reverse strand, counting down.
CCGTTCAGCTTTCCCGTCGACGGGTTCGTCTCGCGCGCTGCTGAGGCACTCACTGACCTGCCCTTCCTCGGAGGTGTCGCGCACGGCTCGACGGGACCCGGATCGACCCGGCTGTGGGTCGACGGCCGGACGGTCGACCGCGGTGCCGTAGGGGTGCTTGTCGGCGGCTCCGCCGCCCAGGTCCTCGTGTCGCAGGGCTGCCGTCCCGTCGGGCCGGCGATGACGATCACCGAGGCGGCAGGCAACGTCGTCCTGAGCTTGGCCGGCCAGCCGGCGCTGGCGCGCCTCAAGCAGGTGCTGTCGGAGCTCGCGCCCCCCGACCAGGCCCTCGCCTCATCGGGTCTGCTCCTCGGCGTCGCCGCTGACGAGTACGCCGAGGACCACGACTACCTGGTCCGGGGGATCCTCGGCTCGGAAGGCGAAGGGCTCGTCGTGGGCGACCTCGTGTCCGTCGGGCAGACGGTCCGGTTGCAGGTGCGCGATGCCGACGTGGCCGACCGCGACCTTCGGTCGGCGTTGGGCCGCTGCCCGGACCGTCCGGGCGCCGGGGCCTTGCTGTTCTCCTGCAACGGCAGGGGATCGACGCTGTTCGGGCCCTCCTACGGAGGCGCAGACCACGACGGCAACCTCGTGCGCGAGGTGCTCGCGGCGGATGCCGTGGCCGGGTTCTTCGCCGGAGGCGAGATCGGGCCCGTCGCGGGCAGGTCGCACCTGCACAGCTTCACGGCTTCCGTGCTGGTGTTCCCGTGAAGGTCCTCGCGGTGGACATCGGCGGTACGAAGATCGCCGCCGCCGTGTGGGACGGCGCGCTCGGCGAGGTGCACCGCACGCCCACCGGCAGCGACCCGTGGGGGTCTGTCACGACGCTGCTCGACCCGCTGAAGGACGGCATCGAGGCGATCGGCGTCGGCTGCGGTGGACCGATGAGCTGGCCGGCCGGGGAGGTCTCCCCGCTGAACATCCCAGCCTGGCGCGGCTTCCCGCTGCGGTCCGAGCTCGCCGCCCGCTACGGGGTGCCGGTGCGACTGCACAACGACGCGGTCTGCATGACGATCGGGGAGCACTGGCAGGGCGGCTGGGGCACCGAGGACCTGATGGGGATGGTCGTGTCGACCGGCGTAGGCGGTGGCCTCGTGAGCGGCGGCCGGGTCCTCAACGGCGCTGGGGGCAACGCCGGCCATGTCGGCCATGTCGTCGTCGAGGCCGGCGGGCCCCTCTGCCCCTGCGGCGCTCGAGGGTGCCTGGAGGCGATCGCGCGGGGACCGGCCATCGTGGCCTGGGCCGCCAAGCGCGGGTGCAGCGCGACCACCGGGGTCGAGCTCGCAGCCCTCGCCTCGCAGGGGAACGCGGTGGCGCTCCAGGCCTTCGCGCGAGCGGGTCGGGCCATCGGCATCGGCGTCGGCAACGCGGCGGTGCTGCTCGACCTCGAGGTCGTCGCGATCGGGGGCGGCATCTCGCAGGTGCCGTCGCTGTGGCCGACCCTGCGGCTGTCGCTCCGGGCGCACGCCCAGATCGACTACCTGAAGGACCTGCGGGTCGAGCCGGCGGCGCTGGGCCAGGAGGCGGGGCTCATCGGCGCCGCGGCCCTGTTCGTCGATCCGGACCGCTACTGGACCGGGGACTGACGTGGACATCCCCCTCGTCGGGCTCGCCGACGTCCAGGCTGCCCGCGCTCTGCTGGACGGCATCTCGCGGACGACCCCCCTCGAGGGGAGCCGGGCCCTGTCCGAGCAGGTGGGTGGGCCCGTCTGGCTCAAGTGCGAGAACCTCCAGCGGACCGGATCGTTCAAGATCCGAGGGGCGTACGTCCGGATCGCCCGACTGACCCACGAGCAGCGGGCGAACGGCGTGGTCGCGGCGAGCGCCGGTAACCACGCGCAAGGCGTCGCCCTCGCGGCCGCCCTGCTCGGCTGCTCCGCGACCGTCTTCATGCCGACCGGGGCGCCGATCCCGAAGGTCGAGGCCACGAAGGCGTACGGCGCTTCGGTGCGCCTGTCCGGCAGCACCGTCGACGAGGCGCTGGTCGCCGCAGGTCAGTTCGCCACCGAGACCGGGGCGGTGCTGATCCACCCGTTCGACCACGCCGACGTCATCGCCGGGCAGGGAACGGTCGGGCTCGAGATCCTCGAGCAGTGCCCCGACGTCAAGACGATCGTGGTCTGCACCGGGGGAGGGGGCCTCGTAGCGGGCATCGCGGCCGCTGTGAAGGCGACCCGACCCGACGTCGAGGTCGTCGCCGCTCAGGCCGAGGGCGCGGCCTCGTTCGCGCCGTCTCTCGCCGCAGGCTCACCTCAGGCACTTGCGGTGATGACGACCATGGCGGACGGGATCGCGGTCGGCCGTCCTGGTGACGTGACGTTCGTCCACGTCCGCGACCTCGTGGACCGCGTGGTGATGGTCGACGAGGACGCGCTTTCGCGGGCACTGCTGCTCAGCCTCGAGCGCGCCAAGCTCGTCATCGAGCCCGCTGGTGCAGCTGGTCTCGCTGCCGTGATGGAGGATCCGGGGGCGTTCGCGCCGCCGGTCGTCGTCGTGCTCAGCGGCGGCAACATCGACCCGCTGCTGCTGTCCAAGGTCATCCGGCACGGCCTCATCGCAGCGGGCAGGTTCTTGTCGCTCACCTGCTGCATCCCGGACCGGCCCGGAGAGCTGGCCCGACTGCTGGCCGTCCTCGGTGCCTCGGGGGCGAACGT
>JAODNB010000078.1 GCA_025464795.1 Frankiales bacterium | reverse complement strand
GCGCGCCCACTCCACCCAGTCGCCGAAGTCCCGGCGGGACAGGGTGTCCGCGAAGTCGGGCTGGCCTGTCTCCTCGAGCGCCTTGTTGTACGCGTTGCGGAAGCGGACCATGTCGTACATCACCCACCAGTCCTCCTCCGAGGACCACTTCCCGTTGCCGGCGTACTGCAGGACCTGCACGGACGGGAAGTCCAGGTACCCCTTCGAGGGATCCGGGTGATCGGCCCGGTTGGAGTTCTCGTACACCAGGCGGCCACTCGTGTCGTAGGTGTACCACTTCAGCGCGGCGTAGACGTGCGGGCTGCCGGACATCGTGGTCTGCAGGAACCTCTCCACCTCGGCCGGTCCGGTGAAGGTCCCCCAGAAGTGGTCCTTGTAGGTGGCCTCGTCCGTGAACAGGTGCGACCAGGCGATCCAGTCCTCGTAGATGATCCCGGTCAGGTAGTAATTCCTGAAGGCCGCTTCGATCTCCTCGAGGGGGAACGTTGCCACGTCTGCTCCTTGGTCAGTCAGATGAGTTGGAGGATTGCACCATCCTACGGTTCCGGGTACGTCATGGCTGAGCTGCTGCGGGCCCCCCGAGACCTGGTGCTGACGGACGTCGAGGTCGACGGACGGCGCGTCGACGTGGTGATCCGCGACGGTCAGCTCGGGGGAACGCCCAAGGCCGGCGCCGACGTGGTGCACGGCCGCGGAGGCGCGCTGCTGCCCGGCCTGAACGACCACCACCTCCACCTGCTGGCGACGGCTGCCGCGGCCCGGTCGATCGACTGCGGGCCGCCCTCGGTGAGGACGGCGGAGCAGCTGCGCGGTGCACTGGCGGTGGCGACAGGTCAGAGCGTGCGCGGGACCGGCTATCACGAGAGCGTGGCCGGCCCGCTCGACCGGGCGCTCCTCGACGACCTGCACCCCGGCCGACCGGTGCGGGTGCAGCACCGGACCGGTGGGGTCTGGGTGCTGAACAGCCGGGCGCTCCAGGAGCTCGGCGTGACCCAGGACGACGGACGGCTCTGGAGGGGTGATCCTCGCCTGGGCCACTCCTCAGACGTGCCCGACATCGCGGCTCTGGGGGACGAGCTGGCGCTGCTCGGCGTGCTCGGCGCCTGCGACGCCACACCCGACCTGGGTCCCGACGCGCTGCGACTGCTCGTTGAGGCGGACCTCCCGCAGCAGGTGCTCGCGCTCGGCGCACCCGACGACTGGGACCACCCTGGCGTCCGGCGGGGGCCGCGCAAGGTGCTGCTCGGTGACGAGGACCTGGACTGGGACTCCCTGGTCGCCAGGGTGACGCAGGCACATGAGGTCTCGCGTGCCGTCGCGATCCACGTCGTCACCCGCGAAGGGCTGCTGCTCGCGCTCGCGGCCCTGGAGCAGGTCGGCGTGGTGCCCGGCGACCGGCTCGAGCACGCCGCCGTCGTCCCCCCTGATGCTGTTCCGCGCCTCGCCGGATTGACCGTGGTCACGCAACCCGCTCTGGCTGCGCGGCGGGGGGACGACTACCTGCGCGACGTCGACCCGCGCGACTGCCCGGACCTCTGGCGTTACGGCTCGCTGCAGGCGCAGGGCGTCGACGTGGTGCCGTCGAGCGACGCGCCCTACGGACCCCTCGACCCGTGGCAGGTGCTCCGCTCTGCCCGCGATCGTGAGACGCCCAGCGGCCAGCTGCTGGGCGAGGCGGAGCGCGTACCGGTGCGCGTCGCGCTCGACGGGATGCTCGCCCCCCTCGAGACTCCAGGGGGACCGCCACGTCGTGTCGGGGACGGAGGTGACCTCGTGCTGCTCCACGTGCCCCTGGAGGAGGTGCTGCGAGACCCTCGACGTGAGCACGTCCGGCTCGTCTGCGCTGCCCGGTGACGGGCTCGCTGCAGGACCTGGTCGTGGGTGTGCCTGCCCCGAGGGTCACCAGCGCCGGCGAGGTCAGTGGGGCGGTTCACGTGGTCGACCTCGACGTCCCGGTCGACGACCTGGACGCTGCCCTGGTTGCCCTCCAGGCGCGAGCCGCGATCGTCGTCGGCACCACCCGGAGGGAGGTGGACCCCCGCGTCGCTGACGTCCTCGACCTCGTGCTGACCGAGCTTCCCGGGCCGAGGGGATCGGTCCGGGTCGGGTCGGTCGAGCAGGCCGTCGCCGCCGTGACGACGGCCGTCAGGGCCTGCCCGAGGGCCTCGCTCGTGCTCGCTGCTCTGCTTCGCCAGACCGCGCTGCTGCCGGTCGCTGAGGCCCTGGCGGCGGAGGCGTCTGCGTACTCGACGCTGCTTGCCGGTCCCGAGTTCGCCTGGTGGCTCAGGGATCGCGGGCCAGCGCGTGCCCCGCGAGACGATGACGACCAGCGCCTGGACGTGGAGCGGGACGGCGACGTGCTGCGCATCCGGCTGAGCCGGGTCGTGCGTCGCAACGCCTTCGACGCGGCGATGCGCGTGGCTCTGTCGGAGGCGCTGGAGGTGGCGGTCCTCGACCCTGCAGTCCGGATCGAGCTCAGCGGCGCCGGGCCGGTCTTCAGCGCGGGCGGTGACCTCGATGAGTTCGGCAGCGCGGCCGATCCAGCGACCGCCTGGGTGGTGCGCACAGGCGACTCGCCTGCCCACACGCTCGGTCGGCTCAGCTCCCGTACCGAGGCGCGGGTCCACGGTGCGTGCGCCGGCGCCGGGGTGGAGCTGCCCGCCTTCGCCAGTCGGGTCGTCGCCGATCCGGGGACGACGTTCCGGCTCCCCGAGCTGGCCATGGGCCTGCTCCCTGGTGCGGGCGGCACGGTCAGCCTCACCCGGCGGATCGGTCGGTGGCGCACCCTGTGGCTGGGTCTGACAGGGGTGGCGCTCGATGCTCCCACCGCTCTGGAGTGGGGCCTCGTCGATGCCCTCGAGGACGTGCGTGGCTGACGGTCCGCTGGCTGGCTGGGGGCTCGCGCCGGTGCCGCCGGACCCGGCCTCCGGCTACGCAGCAGACCTGCTGCGTGCCCTAGGCGCGCAGGAGCACGGTTTCGAGCTGGTCGTGCAGCCGTCGCCGGGCAGCGGTGCTGAGAACGACTGGGCCGACAGCGGGGCGATGGCGCTGACGGGGGCATCCGCCGGACCGCCGCTGCCCGCGCCGGGATGTCCCGCGACGGCGGCTCGCGCTGCCCTCCTGGCCATGCAGGCTCTCGGCGGCCCCCCCGTCCTCGGTCACCACCTGCTGGGGGAGCGGGCCGCCCTGCTCGGCTTCTCCCGCAACGCGCCGTGGTCGGTGGGCGGCAGCTGCCGCGGGGTGCGGTCGAGCGATGGCTGGGTCGCCGTGTCACTCGCCCGCCCCGACGACCGGGAAGCAGTGCCTGCCCTGGTGGGCCGGTCCCCGCACGGGGACGCCTGGGACCAGCTCGACCAGTGGGCCGGGTCGGTCACCGCCCAGGAGGTCGCCGAGCGGGCGCAGCTCCTCGGCATCCCTGCGTCCCCGGTCCCGTCACAGCCCGTGCGCCGGTGGCCGCCGTGGCAGATCGCCTCTGCGGCAGGCGATCGCTGCAGTGAGAAGCCACTGGTCGTAGACCTCTCCTCGCTCTGGGCGGGGCCGCTGTGCGGAAGCCTGCTCGGCCTCTCGGGAGCTGAGGTGATCCGGGTGGAGAGCACCCGCCGGCCCGATGGCGGGCGGCAGCACCCGGCCTTCGACGACCTGCTCCACGCAGGTCAGCCGTCGGTCGCGCTGGACTTCCAGCACCCTCAGGGACGCGCAGACCTGCAGCGGCTCGTTGCGTCAGCGGACGTGGTCATCACCTCAGCGCGGACCAGAGCCCTGCGCGCACTCGGTCTGATCCCCGGGGGTCTCTCGGTGTGGGTGTCGATCACCGCCCACCCGCCCCGCCCCGACGGCTCGGAGTGGGTGGGGTTCGGTGACGACGCAGCCATGGCTGCCGGCCTCGTGCACTGGGACCAGCAGGGCAGACCGGTGCCCTGCGGTGATGCCGTGGCGGACCCGCTCACCGGCGCCCACGCGGCTCTGGCCGCGCTGGCCTGCCTGCGCGCCGGTGGTCGGCACCACGTACGGCTGAACCTGCGGGACGTGGCTGCCTCGACCCTGGTACGAGCCGACGGCGACGAGGCACCGGGGGGCGCCCATCCGCCGCGGGCGAGGCGCTCCACCGGGACGGCGCGACCCCTGGGCGCCGACACCCAGGCTGTTCTCGGCGCCCGTTAGCCTTCTGGACCATGGGAACGCCCGGTGCTCCGTCTCGCGGGCAGCGCATCACGGTCGACGACATCGTGGAGGCCGGGGTCGAGCTCACGGCGTCCGAGGGGCTGCCGGCTGTCACGGTGCGCGCGGTAGCTGCGCGCCTGGGTGTGCGGAGCCCGTCGCTCTACCACCACCTCCCCGGTGGGCTCGAGGAGCTTCGCGGTCTTGTCGTGGGTCGCATCCAGGAGCTCATCGAGGCGGAGGACGTCGTGCCCCAGGGAGCGACGGCCTGGGATCGGCTCGAGGTGCCCCTGCGGTCGGTGGGCCGGGTCACCCGGACCTACCCAGGGGTCCTCGAGCACATCCTCACCGCAGGCAAGGACGGACCGACGACGTTGAGCGGCTCCGAGCGCACGGTGCAGCTGCTGCTCGAGAGCGAGCTCGCCGACGTCGCTCCAGAGGCGTATGTCGCGATCCACGCCTACGTCACGGGCTGGGTCTTCGCACAGCGTCCCAGCGCGGCCGCGGCCAAGGACAACGGCCTGACGGCTCTGGCCCGCGTCCTGCGCAACGCGGACCGGCTCGACCAGGAGAAGGTCCTGCTCGACGGGCTTCGGGCACTGCTGGTGGGGCTGGCTCAGGCCCAGCAACCGCAGGCTACGAAGGCGAGTAGCTCAGCTCGAGGCGGTCGAACCCGAGCAGGCTGATCGGCCACTCCATCTGCGGCGTGAATCCGGGGGAGTAGCGAAACTCGGGCACCCGTGCGAGCCACTCCTCGAGAACCAGCTTCAGCTCAGCCCGGGCGAGGTGCGAGCCGAGACAGCGGTGCACGCCACCCCCGAAGCCCCAGTGCCGCTCGTGGGTCTCGCGGTTGGCGGCGGCGAACACCATGACCACGCGCGCGCCGGCGGGGATCTCGGTGCCCTCGAGCGTCGTCGCGCGTGAGGTCATCCGCGGTGTGAAGGTGGCCACCGGGTCGAGGCGCACGAGCTCCTCGACGAACTCGGGGATGAGTGACGGCTCGGCGGCGAGCCGGGCCTGCTCCGTGGGGTCGTTGGCCAGCCGCTCGAAGGCGATGCTGAGGGTGGACGTCACCGTGTCCAGCCCGGCGAGCACGAGCAGGAACCCGAGCCCCAGGAGCTCTTCGTCCGACAGCGCATCACCGGAGTCGTCGTTGATGACCTTGGTCCAGAGGGAGTCGTCGGTGGCTCCGCGGCGGGTCGCGATCGACTCCGTCAAGTAGGTGAAGAGCTCGAGGGCGGCCGTCATGTCGTCGTTCGTCGCACCGCTCGGACTCGTGGCCGCGATGACCGCGGTCTTCCAGTGCACCAGGCGATCGGTGTCCTCGAGGGGCAGGCCCATCAGCGTGAGGAACACCTGCGAGGGGAAGGGGACGCAGAGGTCGTTCACGACCTCGCAGCTGCCCGCCTTCGCCAGCGGGTCGATGATCGTGGCGACCTGCTCGCGCAGCCCGTCGTACAGGCGCGCGATGACGCCGGGGCTGAAGAACGGCGCGAGCATCCGCCGGTAGCGCATGTGCTCCGGCGGGTCGAAGGCCAGTGGGACAAGGGGAACGGGACTGCCGAGCACGTCGAACGCGAGCTTCGAGGAGAACAGCTGCGGGTCGTGCAGCACCGCCTCGATCCCGGCGTCGCTCGTGACGTAGTAGGCGTCCTCGATCAGGACCACAGGTCCGAGGTCGCGCAGCACCTGCCAGGCCGCCTCTCGGTCCGTCGACATGGGCAGGTCGGCCAGAAGCAGTTCGGTCATGTCGTCTCCTCAAGTGGGCGCGGCCGTAACCTACACGGTGTAGGGAGAATCAGGTAGCGCTATCTGAGGAACTTCCCCAGCGTGCGGCGGACCGCTTCCGGCTCGGACTCCTGTGGCCCGACCTGCGCGCTCACGAGCAGGCCGGCCAGCAGTGCCCGCAGCCCTTCGAAGAGCACCTTCTCCTCGTCCATCCCCTCGGACTCGGACAGGACCGCTCCGAGCTTGTCGAAGCCGTGCTCACGCGCAGCCGCACTGCTCGGTCGCTGCACGAACGCCCATCCGGTCACGTAGGTGTGGACCAGGAGCCAGGCTGCGGGGGTCACGCGACCCAGCTCGCTCTGGAGCAGCTCCTCGATCGTCTGCTGCGCGCCGCCGAGGGACAGCGGCCGGTTGCGGCCGGTGGTCAGGACGTACTGCAAGACGCCGGGGTAGTCCTCGACGAGCCGGCCGAGGTCGCGCAGCGGCCGTTCCAGACGGTCCCACGGCCCCATCTCGGGCGACTCCTCGCGGCGCTGCTCGTCCCCCAGGTCGGCCATGATGCTGTCGACGACGAGCGCCTGGAGCTCGTCCAGGCCACCCGGTACGTGGTGGTAGAGCGACGGGCTCTGGACGCCGAGGTCGAGGGCCACGGCGCGCAGCGTCAAGCTCGTCAGCCCGCCGGAGCGGGTGAGCCTGACGCCTGCGTGCACGACGTCCTCCGGGGTGATCCCCCTGGCCATGGGTCTCCTCCTGCTAGGCGGTGAGGTCAAGGGGACCGAGCCGGACCGTCTGCAGCAGCAGGGGAGCCGTGCTCCCGCTGGAGGTCAGCTCGTCGGAGCAGGCGGACACGTCCTTGCGCAGGAAGGGGCCGGCGAGGCTGGCGAAGGTCTCCTCGTCGGCAAGCGTGGCCAGTGTCGCCAGGGCGCTGCTCGCGCCGCTGCAGGACTGCACGGCCGCCAGGAGCGGCTCGCGGCTGACGCCGAACGCAGCGCCCAGCTCCACCGCGGCGACCGCAAGCTGGCTGTGCGCAGCGAAGAGCAGGTTGTTGACCAGCTTCACCGCGAGGGCGTCTCCAGGTCCCCCCACGTGCAGGACGGTGCCGGCGTACGCCGCCATGACGTCGGCGCAGAGGGACACCGCCTCCGGGGGGCCACCGAGCAGGACGGTCAGCCGTCCGGCCCGGATGTCGTCGGCGGTCCCACTCACGGGGGCGTCGACGACCACCGCGTCAAGGGACGCCAGCGTCGCCCGCGTACCCGTCACGTGCGAGGCAAGCACGGTGTCCTCACGCAGTCCGGCAACCACGCCGTCAGGGCCGGTGCAGGCAGCCACGAGCTGCTCGTCGGAGAACAGGCACAGGATCACCAGGTCCGCGTCCGCGGCCTCGCGCGCCGTGTCGACGACCTGGGCCCCGAGAGCGGCAAGCGCCGCTCGGACCTCGGTCCGGCGGGCGTGCACGACCACAGTGTGGCCGGCGGTCAGCAGGCGCTCGACCATGGGCATGCCCAGCTGCCCAGCGCCGACGAACCCGACGTGTGCCACCGCAGTCCTCTCCGTCGCCCGGTCGCAGGATCGTCGCCCGTACCGCTCTGGGTCAAGGGCTGCACCAGTGCAACTAACCTAGTTAGGTAGACTATTGACTTGATGGTGCGTGCGTCCTTATGTTGCGGAAACCGAGACGTCAGCGCAGCTGGGAACGCCTCGGGGCTGACCCCATGGAGGCCCTCGTGCAGCTGCACGTCGACAACGACTCGTGCCAAGGGCACGCGCGCTGCAACGCGGTTGCTCCGGAGGTCTTCGAGCTCGACGACCTCGGCTACGTGTCCACCGCCTCGGGCGAGATCCCGGTGGCCCTGGAGGCACAGGCCAAGAAGGGCGCCTCGGCGTGCCCGGAACGAGCCCTGAAGATCGGCTGATGCACGACACCCGGCGAGAGGTTGGAGAGCTGTGAGCGAGTCAAGGATGCTGATCGACGGCAAGCTGGTCGAGGCGGAGAACGGCAAGACGTTCGACAACATCAACCCGGCGACGGAGGAGGTCCTCGGCTCGGTCGCCGACGGCTCCGCGGCGGACATGGACCGGGCGATCGCCGCGGCGCGCACCGCCTTCGACACCACCGACTGGTCGACGGACCGCGAGCTGCGCAAGCGCTGCCTGCAGCAGCTCCAGGACGCGATCGAGTCCGAGCGCGAGGAGCTGCGAGCCGAGCTCGTCGCTGAGGTGGGGGCGCCGATCGCCTTGACCTACGGCGCTCAGCTCGACGGGCCGCTCGAGGACGGCCTGCGCTGGCCGCTCAAGATGATCGACGACTTCCCCTGGGAGCGCGACCTGCCGCGTGCGGCGCCGTTCGGCATCGACAGCACACGTGCCGTGTGGAAGGAGCCGATCGGTGTCGTCGGCTCGATCGTTCCCTGGAACTTCCCGTTCGAGGTGACGATCAACAAGATCGCGCAGGTGCTCGCCACCGGCAACACCACGGTCCTCAAGCCCGCTCCGGACACCCCGTTCAACGCGACGCGCCTCGGGCGACTGGTCGCGGAGCACACCGATATCCCGGCTGGCGTCTTCAACGTCGTCACGACGTCGGACAACATGGTGGCGGAGCAGCTGACCCTCGACCCGCGGGTCGATCTCATCTCCTTCACGGGCTCAACGGTCGTCGGCAAGCGCATCATGGAAAAGGGCGCAGCGACCCTCAAGCGCGTCTTCCTCGAGCTCGGTGGCAAGTCCGCGGCCGTCTTCCTCGACGACGCCGACCTCGCCAGCACGCTGCCCGGTGCGGCCTTCGGCATCTGCATGCACGGCGGTCAGGGCTGCGCCCTGCAAAGCCGCGTCGTCGTCCCTCGGGCGAAGTACGACGAGGCGGTGGAGATCCTCAAGGCGACCATGGCGATGATCCCCTACGGCGACCCGACCGACCCCAACAACATCCAGGGCCCCCAGATCAGCGCCCTGCAGCGGGACCGCGTCCTCGCGCTCATCCAGAAGGGCGTCGACGAGGGCGCGACCATCGCTCTCGGTGGCGGTCGTCCCGCCCACCTGCCCAAGGGCTGGTACGTCGAGCCGACGCTGCTCGTCGATGTGGAGAACAGCATGGCCATCGCCCAGGAGGAGGTCTTCGGACCCGTCTTGGTCGTCATCCCGCACGACGGCGACGAGGACGCGCTGCGGATCGCCAACGACAGCAGCTACGGCCTGTCCGGTGGCGTCTTCTCGGCCGACAACGACCGGGCGACCGCCTTCGCCCGCCGAGTCCGTACCGGCTCGATCGGCATCAACGGCGGCCTCTGGTACGGCGCGGACTCTCCGTACGGCGGCTACAAGAACAGCGGTATCGGCCGTCAGAACGGCATCGAGGGCTTCGAGCAGTACCTCGAGACCAAGGCCGTCGCCTGGCCGGCCGGCTAGACCATCCACCTACCCCTCACGGATCCAAGGAGCGACATGGCAGGACGGCTTGAAGGCAAGGTCGCGTTCATCACGGGCGCGGCGCGTGGACAGGGCCGCAGCCATGCGGTCCGGATGGCGCAGGAGGGCTGCGACATCATCGCGGTCGACATCTGCCGCCAGATCGAGAGCAACCCGTACCCGCTGTCGACGCCAGAGGACCTCGCGGAGACCGAACGGCAGGTCAAGGAGCTGGGCCGCCGCATCGTGGCTCGCCAGGCCGACGTGCGCGAGCGCTCCGAGCTGGCGTCAGCGCTCGAGGACGGGCTCACCGACCTCGGTCACCTCGACGTCATCGTCGCCAACGCGGGCATCCTCCCCATGGCCATGGGCGACCCGCACTCGATGGACTTCGTCGATGCGGTCGACGTCGACCTGATCGGCGTCATGAACGCGGTGGGTGTCGGTCTGCCGCACCTGCCGAAGTTCGGCTCCATCGTCGTGACCGGCTCGACCGCCGGCATGATGCCCAACACGACGAGCAACCCGGCCATGGGCCCGGGCAGCGCCGGCTACGGATGGTCCAAGCGCATCCTCATCGAGTACGTGGAGCAGCTCGGCCTGCAGGTCGCGACGGACTTCATCCGCGTCAACGCCGTGCACCCGACCAACTGCAACACGCACCTGCTGCACAACGAGGGGCTCTACAGCGTCTTCCGCCCTGACCTGGAGAACCCGACCCGTGAGGACGTGGAGCCTGCCTTCACGTTCTTCCAAGCCATGCCGATCCCGTACATCGAGCCGGTGGACATCAGCAACCTGGTGCTCTTCCTCGCCTCGGACGAGTCCCGCTACATCACGGGGCAGAACATCCGCGTCGACGCCGGCTCGCTGCTGAAGTTCCCGAGCGGCCCGCCCAGCTGAGCCTGCCGCGGCAGCGCGCACGTCACAGGTGTCGGTTGATCCCTCCGTCCACGGGGATCGACTGCCCTGTGATGGCGCGTCCTCGCTCCGAGGCGAGGAAGGCGACGACGGCTGCCAGCTCAGCCGGCTCGCCCATGCGACGTGCCGGGATCATGTCCGTCATCACCGACCGTGCCTGCTCGACGGTGGTCCCGCGCTCCTGGGCAAGCCACTCCCAGTATGACCGGTTTCGCTCCGTCAGGATCGAGCCGGTGAGGATGCTGTTGACCGTGATGCCGTCGGGCGCGAGCCTCCGGGCCAGCACGCGGTAGAGCCCCGCAACGGCGGGTCGCACCGTGTTGGGGAGCACGTGCGGGAGGTCCTTCGTCGGTTCTCGGGCGACACCGGAGCCGATGTTGACGAGACGTCCCCACTGCTGCGCGCGCATGTCGGGGAGCACCGCACCGGCAAGGGCCCACGCCGAGACGGCGAGCTGGGAGAACTCGTGGCGGTAGTCCGAGAGCTCGCTCGTGACGAAGGTGCCCGCGGGCGGCCCGTCGCCCTCCTTGCTCTTGTCGATCACGTGGCCGATGACGTTGCTGACGGCGATGCCCACCGGTCCGAACGCGTGCGCCAGGTCCACCGCCTCGGCCACCCCGGACGGGTCTGTCATGTCCGCGCTGATCGCCGCGACGCGGCCGGGATGGGCGGTGTCGAGAGCGGAGCGGGCCCGGTCGAGGTCCTCCTGACGACGGGCCGCCAGGACCACAGAGGCGCCCTCGGCGAGCAGAGCCGTGGCGATCGCGAAGCCGATCCCGCGGCTGCCCCCGGAGACGATGGCAACCCGCCCATCCAGCCCGAGTTCCACTAGAACACGCTGCTTCGCCGTGCGCCGTCGAGGGCCAAGGTGACGCCCTGCAGGTACCCCGCCGGCTCCGACATGAGGAAGGCGACGGCTTCCGCGACCTCGGTCGGGTCCGAGTGGTCGTCGCGAAGGACGGCGTTCGTCGTGATCCCGTACCTGGCGACGTCGGCCACGACGGCCTTGTGCAGGCCGAGCACGGCAAGGCCGACGACGGCTCCGCGCTCGTCCGACTCGTCGTCGAGCGACTTCACCGAGCCGGAAAGGACCGTGACGAGCCGGCCCCACCCTCGCGACGTCATCCCGGGAAGCACCGACTGGAACGTGGTCACCACCGCTTCCAGGCCGAGCCAGTCGCGCCGGAGGTCAGCGAGTCCTGCCTCCAGCAACGAAGAGGCCGGAACCAGGGGCAGGTAGACGACCGCGGCATCGACGTCGCGGTGTTCCGAGGTCACGACGCGCGCGCCCTCGGTCGAGAGCACCCCCGCGCACGCCTGACGATCGGTCTCGTCGGCGCACTCGAGCAGCACGACGCGGTCGTGCAGGCCCAGGTCCATGCCCGGAGCGTACGGCCCGGGACGCGGGTGCGCGGGCAGGCCGCTGCTCGCGGGCCGGTGCCTGGCTGAGCTCCAGCAGGTGGGTTCCTCCGGTGCTCGCGGTTCTGGCCGAATTGTGACAGGTTCTGTCGATCGTTTCGCGGGAGGTCGTTGTGCAACAGGACGTGAACCCATGAGAGGGCGACTGCTGCTGCTCGGCGCGGCGCTGCTACCGGCGGCGTTGACCGCTCCCGGCCATGCCGCGACTGCGGGACCTGCCTCGTACAAGCACCTGCTGTTCGCTCCCAACTTCAGCAGCAACGTCATGACCGTGTTCGACCTCCAGACCGACAAGGTCGTGAAGTACGTCGACGTGAAGGCCAAGGGGCCCTGCTGCGCTCACGTCACGCCGGACGGCAAGACGCTGATGGTCGTCGACGGCTTCAGCCCCTACGTGACCACGGTGGACGTGGCTCATCTGTC
>JAODNB010000030.1 GCA_025464795.1 Frankiales bacterium | reverse complement strand
GGGCAGGTGCGCGACCACGGCAAGGACAGCCTGACGGCCGTGCACGTCCCGCTCGCGATGGCCATCATGGGGCTGGCGGTGTGGCTGTCGGTCAAAGCGACTCAGCTGCGTCGCGCCTCGACCATCTGACTCTCCTTCAGGTTTCGCCGGGTGGAGTCAGGGTTGACCCGTTTGGGGGAACCATCCCCCATGATCATCGGTCGAGACCCCCAGCATGACGACGAGCGTACGGCGGTTGTTCGCCACTTTCGCGCTCATCAGCCTCGTCCCCGTGGTGGCGCTCGCTGTCGTCCTGGCCTCGGTGACGCAGCGCCAGGCGGACGCTCGCGGCCTGGCTCAGGCGAAGGCCCAGGCGAAGCTGCTCTCGCTCACCGTCGTCGAGCCGCTCCTCGACGGGGTACCCGTCGCGAGCAGCCTGCCCGCAGCCAAGCGCTCCGTGCTCGGGTCGGCCGTGGCGGCGGCGATCCACAACAGCGAGGTCCTTCGGCTGCGGCTGCGGGACACCAGCGGCCGCATGGTCTTCGCCGACGACGGCAACCTCGGAACGGGGGAGCCGGACGACGAGGCCGTGGAGGCGGCCGAGGGTGTGACGAAGGCCAGGATCACGACGCTGGGCGCTGACGACAAGAACGTGTCCGGCCCGTCGGTCGTCGAGGTGTACGAGCCGCTCTACTCCGCCGACCGCCACACCGTGACCGGTGTCGTCGAGCTCTACGTCCCCTACGCCGAGATCGCGCAGGACCTGCGCGTGCAGCGACGGACGCTGCTCCTGGTGCTCGGGGTCGGGCTGCTGGCGCTGTGGCTGGCACTCGTCGGCCTCGCGAGCTGGATCTCGGGAGCGCTCCGGCGCAGCTCCGAGGCGAACGCCTACCAGGCGCGGCACGACGCGCTGACGGGTCTCCCGAACCGGGCGCAGTTCTCCGAGCACGCCGGCAGCGCCGTCGCGCGCGGCTCCGCGGTCATCGCCATGATCGACCTGGACCGGTTCAAGCAGGTCAACGACACCCTCGGGCACGCCATCGGCGACCACCTGCTGAGGGAGCTCGCCGGGCGTCTTCGGGGGCACCTGCGCGAAGGGGACGTCGTCGCTCGACTTGGTGGCGACGAGTTCGGTCTGGTCCTGTTCGACGTCCATGGCGAGGACGAGGCCCGGTGCGCCTTGGGCCGGGTCCGCGCTCTGATCGCTGAGCCGCTCCTGGTGAACGACGTCCCGCTGGCTGTCGAGTCGAGCGTCGGCTTCGTCCTGGTGCCGGAGGACGGCGACGACGTGGAGGCCCTGCTCGTCAAGGCTGACGTAGCGATGTACGCCGCGAAGCGCGGCCACTTCGGAGTGACGCGGCACCACGCCGACCACGAGCAGTACGACACAGCCAGTCTGCGCCTGATCGGTGAGCTCGCCGACGGGATCGCGCACGGGCAGCTCGTCCTGCACTACCAGCCCAAGACCGAGCTGACCCTCGGACGGATCAACGCGGTCGAGGCGCTCGTGCGCTGGCAGCACCCCGAGCGCGGCCTGCTCTACCCCGACGCCTTCCTGTTCGCAGCTGAGCAGACCGAGCTCGTCGATCCCCTCACTCGGTGGGTGCTGAAGGAGGCGCTGCTGGCCCTGCCCCGGCTGGACCCCACCGGCGAGCTGTCGATGGCCGTGAACGTCTCCGCCCGGAGCCTCGGGCGGCTGGACTTCGCCGATGAGGTCCTGCACCTGCTGAGCTCGACCGACACCGACCCCCAGCGCCTGCTCGTCGAGATCACCGAGACCGCGCTGCTCGTCGACCCCGCCCGTGCAGCGACCACCCTCGGTCGGCTCGCCAGGGCAGGGGTACGGGTGTCCATCGACGACTTCGGCGCCGGCCAGACCTCCCTGGGCTACCTCGCGACCCTGCCCGTCCACGAGCTCAAGATCGATCGGGCCTTCGTCATGGCGATGGACCGCGAGCCGCGCAACGCGGCCATCGTGCGGTCGGTCATCGACCTGGGTCACAACCTCGGGTTCTCCGTCACCGCTGAGGGTGTCGAGACGGCTCAGGTGCTCGCCGACCTGCAGGCGGCCGACTGCGACAGCGTGCAGGGCTACTTCCTCGCTCGTCCCGGGTCGGAGAGCGCCATCATCGAGAGGCTGCGGACCGCAGCGCTGCGCTAGTCGTCCCAGAGGGCATGGTCGCCCGGCAACGGCCTAAGGTTCCCTCATGAAGCTGGGCATCCACTACGCGAACTTCACTCTCCCTGGCGGGCCTGCAGCGCTGGCGCCGACCCTGGCAGCGACCGCTCGAGCTGCGGAGGCTGGGGGCGCCTCGCAGTTCACCCTGATGGACCACTGGTTCCAGATGGAGCAGCTCGCGACGGCCCAGGACCCGATGCTCGAGGGATACACGGCTCTCGGCTTCGTCGCCGCCCACACCACGACGATGGACCTCGGTCTCCTCGTCACAGGGGTCACCTACCGCCATCCAGGCCTGCTGGCCAAGACGGTGACGACCCTCGACGTGGTCTCGGGCGGGCGCGCGGTGCTGGGCATCGGCGCGGCCTGGTACGAGCGCGAGCACCGTGCCCTCGGCGTCCCCTTCCCGCCGCTGGGGGAGCGCTTCGAGCGGCTCGAGGAGGCGCTGCGCATCTGCCAGCAGATGTGGAGCGAGGACGACGGGCCCTTCGACGGGAAGCACTACCAGCTCGCCGAGACGATCTGCGTGCCCCAGCCGCTTCGGCGGCCCAAGGTCCTCATCGGTGGCAGCGGCGAGAAGAAGACCTTGCGCCTGGTCGCGGAGTACGCCGATGCCTGCAACCTGTTCGCGAACGACCCCGTCGAGGTGGCTCGCAAGCTGGAGGTCCTACGGGGCCACTGCGAGCGGGCCGGTCGCGACTACGACGCGATCGAGAAGACGATCATCTGGGGCAAGGGTGATCCCCTCGACGATCCGGACGGCTTCCTGCGGGCGATGGAGCAGCACGCTGCCGTCGGCGTCCAGATGGTCTGCGTCTCGCCGATGGTCGCGGACCCGGCCGCGTGGGCAGAGCGGCTGACCGAGGCCACCGTGCAGCGGCTCGCCGAGCTCTAGGACCACGCCGTCAGATCAGGTGCTCTGCCTGCTGCCGGAGGATCTTGCCGTCCAGCTCGATGGTCCGCGTGACCGTGGGCGGTGGGGTCCAGCCCTCATCCATGAGCAGGAAGAACAGCGCGATGCGGGCCTGAACAACCGCTTCTGCAGCGAGCAGGCTGCGGTCGAGCAGGTCCGGGTCGTGCTCGCCCCGGCGCACCCGTGCCTCGACACCGTCCCGGCGCTGGATCGCGGTGTGGAACGCCTGGATCGCTTCGTGCAGCTTCGCCTCGTTCACACGGCTTGTCTCGGCCGGACGGCGCA
>JAODNB010000011.1 GCA_025464795.1 Frankiales bacterium | reverse complement strand
TGTCGCTCGTCATCAACCTCGTCGGGGCGCTGATCTTCGTCGTCACCGGCCACGTCGACTGGCTCGCGGCCGGTGTGCTCGCCCTCGGGGCGGTGCTCGGCGCGACCGTGGGCGTCGGCCTGGCGCGCAGGCTGCCCTCGGCACTCGTGCGCGCAGCCGTCGTCGTCGGCGGGGTCGCCGTCGCCATCACCCTGCTCGTCCGCGGGTAGCCTCGCCCCCATGCGCATCGCTCGTTACGCCGTCAACGGCGAGGTCTCCTTCGGGGTCATCGAGGGGCCCGGGAGCGACCCCGCTGACCTCGTCGTCAACGCGGTCGCTGGGCACCCCTTCGCCCCGCTCGTGTTCACCGGCGTGCAGCACCCGCTGACCGCCGTACGGCTGCTCGCCCCGGTCCTGCCGTCCAAGGTCGTGTGCATCGGCAAGAACTACGCCGACCACATCGCGGAGATGGGCCAGCCGACGCCCGAGGACCCGGTCGTGTTCCTCAAGCCGTCGACGTCGGTCATCGGTCCCGGGGACCCGATCGTGCTGCCGCGCAACTCCACGCGCGTCGACCACGAGGCCGAGCTCGGGATCGTCATCGGCCGGCTGTGCCGCGAGGTGCCGCGCGAGCGCGCCCACGACGTGATCCTCGGGTACACCTGCGGCAACGACGTGACCGCACGCGACCACCAGAAGCACGACGGCCAGTGGACCCGCGGCAAGAGCCACGACTCGTTCTGCCCGATCGGCCCGTGGGTCGAGACCGAGCTGCCTGCTCAGGACGTCGCGGTGCAGTGCGCCGTCGACGGCGAGGTCCGCCAGGACGAGAGGACCTCGTCTCTCATCCACGACATCCCCGCCATCATCGAGTGGGTGACGGCCTTCATGACGCTGCTCCCCGGCGATGTCATCCTCACCGGTACCCCGGCCGGCGTCGGGCCGCTCGTCGCGGGCAATGCCGTCACCGTCCTCATCGAGGGCATCGGTCCGCTCACCAACCCCGTGGTCGCTCGCGCATGAGCACGGGGAACGTTCGCCTGCGCGTTGCGCCTTCGCCGACCGGCGATCCTCACGTCGGCACGGCGTACATGTCGCTGTTCAACCTGGCCTTCGTGCGGCAGCAGGGCGGGCAGTTCGTGCTCCGCGTCGAGGACACCGACCGCGCCCGCTTCGACCCGACGAGCGAGCAGCAGGTCTACGACACCCTTGCCTGGCTGGGCCTGCAGTGGGACGAGGGTCCCGACATCGGTGGGCCCTACGCGCCGTACCGGCAGAGCGAGCGGCTCGACACCTACCGACCCTTCGTGGACCAGCTGCTGGCGTCCGGCCACGCCTACCACTGCTGGTGCACGCCTGACCGGCTCACCGAGATGCGCGAGGACCAGCAGAAGCGCAAGGTGCCCACCGGGTACGACCGGCTCTGCGTCGGGAAGTCGTACGAGCAGCGGGTCGAGCTCGGTGGAGCCCAGGCGACGCCCGTCGTGCGGATGCTCATCCCTGACGACGCGCCGCTCCACTTCACCGATCTCATCCGCGGCGAGGTCAACGCGCCCCGCCCTGACGACCAGGTGATCCTCAAGGGCGACGGCTTCCCGACCTACCACCTCGCGGTCGTCGTCGACGACCACCTGATGGGCATCACGCACGTCGTGCGCGGCGAGGAGTGGATCTCCTCGACGCCCAAGCACCTGCTGCTGTTCGACTGGCTCGGCTGGGAGCGGCCGGCGTTCGCGCACATGCCGCTGCTGCGCAACGTCGACAAGTCCAAGATCTCCAAGCGCAAGAACCCCGCCGCGCGTCTGACCTGGTTCCAGGAGCAGGGCTACCTCCCTGAGGCGCTGCTGAACTTCCTCGGCCTCCTCGGGTACTCCCTGCCGTCGGGGGAGGAGGTCTTCACCTTCGCCGACATGTCCGCCTCCTTCGACTGGACTCGCGTGAACACCGTCGGCCCGGTCTTCGACCTCGACAAGCTGGGCTGGCTCAACGGCCACTACATCCGCGAGCTGCCCGCTCCTTCGCTGCAGTCCCAGCTGGTCCCGTTCCTGACGGCGGCAGGCCTGTACGACGGGTCGCCCGAGCACGAGGCCCTGCTCGCTGGTGCCGTGCCGCTGATCCAGACCCGGATGGCGCTGCTGTCGGAGTGCGTCGACCTGCTGCGCTGCTTCTTCGTCTCTGACGAGTCGTTCGAGGTCGACCCCGCCGCCCGTGAGAAGTCCCTGGTCGCAGCCGGACCCGTGCTGACCGCCTGCGCGGACGCCCTGTCGGCGCTGTCCACCTGGACCGTGGAGAGCGTCCAAGGGGCGATGGACGCCGCGCTCATCGAGGGCCTCGGCCTGAAGCGCGGCAAGGCCTACGCGCCGGTTCGCGCCGCCGTCTGCGGGTCGATGATCTCGCCACCGCTACCGGAGTCGATGGCCCTTCTCGGCAAGGACCGGGTGCTCACCCGGTTGCGTGCGGCTGCCGTGTGAGAGCCGCGCGTGGTTTCCGCTAGCATTGTCACCGCTTCACCATGGGGTATGGGGTAATTGGCAGCCCGACGGTTTCTGGTTCCGTTAGTCTTGGTTCGAGTCCAGGTACCCCAGCGCAGTGCCCGCGTGGTCCAGCGGAGTAGGACAACTTCATAGCAAGGCCCCATCGTCTAGAGGCCTAGGACACCGCCCTCTCACGGCGGCAGCGCGGGTTCGAATCCCGCTGGGGTCACATCGAAGTCCTGTGAGATCAGTGGCCTACCGTCGTTCGACGGTGGGCCATTGGTACTTCTGCCCTGACGAGTGACACCTCGAGTCCGAGGTCCGCCAGCTCAGACCGCGCGCATCCTGCTGCGCGCGAGCAGTCGGACGAAGCCGTCCAGGCAGTTGTCGCAGGAGCAGCGACCTGTTGCCGCGAGCATCAGCGCAGCGGGCACGTGGACGACAGGTGAGTCTCCGGGCCAGTCCATGTCGGGGGTACGCGGGAACGGGATGGTGACGGGCGCGTCGTTCGAGATGACGTCGACGGGATGAGCCACGGTGCTGGTCACGGGAGAGCCTCCGGATCGCGGGGAGCGGGACTCCCTCACCGTCGCGTTGATGCCCGCATGACCGCATCGTCCGAAGTGACCGTTTTGAGCTAGTCCTAGCGAAAGCTGATGACCACCCGCTCGGGCGGTCGTTGGCCCCTCAGGACAGCTCCTTCGCCGCGGTGAGGACGGCAGCCGCGTGGAGCCGACCGGGCTGACGGGTGAGCCGCTCGAGCGGGCCCGAGACGCTGACGGCGCCGATCAGGCGGCCGTCGGGTCCGAAGACCGGCGCGGAGACGGAGGCGACCCCTGACTCGCGCTCGCCGACCGAGTGGGCCCAGCCCCGGCGGCGCACCTCGGCAAGGGTTCGCTCGGTGAACGGCGCACCCGTGGGTGGTTCGCCTCCGGTGAAGGCCAGCAGCACCTGCGCCGCAGAACCGGCCGACATGGGCAGCAGCGCACCCACCGGGACGGTGTCGCGCAGGCCGCTGCCCAGGTCTGCGGCAGCCACGCACAGGCGCTGGTCGCCCTGGCGCCGGTACAGCTGTGCGCTCTCCCCGGTGACGTCCCGCAGCCGCGCCAGCACGGGGGCGGCGCGGTCGAGCAACGAGTCCGTCCCCGCGGCGGCCAGTCGCGGACCGGGCTTCCACCGGCCGTCACCCTCGCGCGCGAGGAACAGGTGCACCTCCAGAGCCACGGCGAGCCGGTGCGCGGTGGCACGTGACAACCCGGTCGCCTCGGTGAGGGCCGCGAGGGAGTGCGCTCCCGCCTGGACCGCGTCCAGGACGAGGACGGCTTTGTCCAGGACGCCAACTCCGCTAGTGTGTTCCACATAGCGATACAAGCATCTCAGAATGTGAGAATCAAGCATGGCTAAGACATTGGCGGAGAAGGTCTGGGACGAGCACGTGGTCCGGAGCGCGGACGGCGAACCCGACCTGCTCTACATCGACCTTCACCTGATCCACGAGGTGACGAGCCCCCAGGCCTTCGACGGGCTGCGGATGGCGGGCCGCACGCTTCGTCGTCCGGACCTCACGCTCGCGACCGAGGACCACAACGTTCCCACTGACCTGCTGCAGGGCCCGATCAAGGACCCCATCAGCAAGACGCAGATCGAGACCCTCCGCAAGAACTGCGCGGAGTTCGGTGTTCGCCTGTACCCGATGGGCGACGCGAGCCAGGGCATCGTGCACGTCATCGGCCCCCAGCTCGGGATCACGCAGCCGGGGATGACGATCGTCTGCGGTGACAGTCACACCAGCACCCACGGCGCGTTCGGTGCCCTTGCCTTCGGCATCGGAACGTCCGAGGTCGAGCACGTGATGGCGACGCAGACCCTCTCGCTGCCCCGACCGAAGACGATGGCCGTCACGGTCGAGGGCGACCTGCCGGTCGGCACGACGGCCAAGGACCTCGTCCTCGCCCTCATCGCGCAGGTCGGTACGGGCGGCGGCCAGGGCTACGTCGTCGAGTACCGCGGTGACGCCATCACGAAGCTGTCGATGGAAGGCCGCATGACGGTCTGCAACATGAGCATCGAGTGGGGCGCGCGTGCGGGCATGATCGCTCCCGACCAGACGACGTACGACTACCTCAGGGGTCGCGACCACGCGCCCGCAGGAGCCGACTGGGACGCGGCCGTCGCCGCCTGGGATGCGCTGCGCACCGACGCCGACGCGACCTTCGACAAGGAGGTCGTGCTCGACGCGAGCACCATCACGCCGTTCGTCACGTGGGGGACCAACCCGGCGCAGGGCGTCGCCCTGTCCGACGTCGTTCCTGACCCACAGGCCTTGCCGGCCGGCAACATCCGCGACGCCGCCGAGCGCGCCCTCGTCTACATGGGTCTCACCGCTGGCACGCCGATGCGCGACATCGCCGTGGACACGGTCTTCCTCGGCTCGTGCACGAACGGACGCATGGAGGACCTGCGTGCGGCTGCCGCGATCCTCGAGGGTCGGAAGGTCGCCGAGGGCGTGCGGATGCTCGTCGTGCCCGGCTCGATGCTCGTGAAGCTCCAGGCCGAGAAGGAAGGCCTGGACAAGGTGTTCAGCGACGCCGGAGCTGAGTGGCGAAGCGCCGGTTGCTCCATGTGCCTCGGCATGAACCCCGATACCCTCACCCCGGGGGAGCGAAGCGCCTCCACCAGCAACCGCAACTTCGAGGGCCGTCAGGGCCGCGGGGGCCGTACCCACCTCGTCTCCCCGCAGGTCGCCGCCGCGACCGCGATCGTCGGTCGCTTCGCGGCCCCGTCCGACCTCCAGGAGCTGTGATGGAGCCCTTCGTCACCCACACCGGCACCGCGGTCCCGTTGCGTCGCAGCGACGTGGACACCGACCAGATCATCCCGAGCGACTGGCTCAAGCGGGTCGAGCGCACGGGGTTCGGCAAGGGCCTGTTCGCCGAGTGGCGCGAGGACCCGACCTTCGTCCTCAACCGCCCGGAGCGCCAAGGCGCGACGGTCCTGCTGGCGGGCGAGAACTTCGGAACCGGGAGCTCCCGCGAGCACGCCGTGTGGGCGCTGACCGACTTCGGGTTCAAGGCGGTCATCAGCTCGCGGTTCGCCGACATCTTCAGGGGCAACAGCCTCAAGGGTGGCCTTCTCCCGGTCCAGCTCCCGGCCGAGGTGGTGACCGCTCTGATGGATCTCACCGACGCCGATCCCACGGCTGAGATCACCGTCGATCTCGATGCCCGCGAGGTGCGAGCCGGCGCGATCACGGCGCCCTTCGACCTCGATGACTTCACGCGGTGGCGGTTGATGGAAGGTCTCGACGACATCGGTTTGACCCTGCGACACGAGGAAAGCGTCGCGAGCTTTGAAAAATCTCGGCCGAGCTGGAAGCCCGCAACGGCCGTCAGCTGAGGCGACGCACCCGAGTGGAGAACCAGTCCACTTTCTGTCGAAGAGCTCGAAAACCCTTATAACACAAGGGGTTTCGAGCTCTTCGCCTTGATCTGCCCCAGGTTCGAGCGCCCCCACGGAGGCAGTCGGGTGCTTGACATCCGTTGCGACACAAGCAAAGTCACGCCGCGTGGTGTTCGACGTAGGCGCGCGCGTGCGCCTACCTTTCCCACGAGGGGCAGAGCGCCTCGTCAGTCCTTGGAGGTAAACGCTGTGAACAAGGCCGAGCTGATCGAGGCCATCTCTGACCGAATCGGTGACAAGCGTGCCGCGGCCGCCGCCGTCGAGGCCGTCGTCGACGCGGTCACGTCCGCTGTTGCCAAGGGCGAGAAGGTCGCTATCGCGGGCTTCGGCGTCTTCGAGAAGGTTGACCGCAAGGCGCGCACCGCGCGCAACCCCGCGACTGGTGCCACGGTCAAGCTGAAGGCGACCTCGGTACCGAAGTTCCGCCCGGGCCAGGGCTTCAAAGACGTCGTCTCTGGTGCCAAGAAGGTCGCTCCACTCGCCAAGGCCATCGTGGCCGCTCCCGTCGGAAAGGCTGCTCCCGTGAAGAAGGCTGCTCCCGCCAAGAAGGCTGCGCCGGCCAAGAAGGCCGCACCCGCTAAGAAGGCTGCGCCGGCCAAGAAGGCTCCGGCGAAGAAGGCTCCGGCCAAGAAGGCCGCGCCCGCCAAGAAGGCTCCGGCGAAGGCTCCTGCCAAGAAGGCCGCGCCCGCCAAGAAGGCTCCGGCGAAGAAGGCCCCTGCCAAGAAGGCTCCGGCGAAGAAGGCCCCTGCCAAGAAGGCCGCTAAGAAGTAGCTGCACCTCGACCACCAAGAAGGCCCCGGCTGCTGCCGGGGCCTTCTTCGTGCCTACAGGCCGACCTCTGTGACCATGCCGTCGGCGACGGTCAGGTGCACGCGCTGGCCGGGACGCAGGAACCGGAACACGCTGCCACGAAGGCAGTCCGGTGGCAGCTCGATGACGGAGCCGTCGTCCAGCAGCGCGGTACCTGCTCCCCCCTCCCAGGTCCGCACGGTCGCGCTGACGATCACAGGTCCAGCCCCTGGACTGCCCGACGGGTGTACGCCCCGAGTCCCAGCAGTGCCGCTGCTGCCAGGTCCTCTGGGGTGTCCACGTCCTGCCGCAGACCCGGACCCGCGACGAGCTCGATGGCCCCCGCGGCGACGTGGCTCGCGTGCGAGCCGGGACCGAACGCGGGCACGAGCAGACCTCCCGGCCCCGCTGCCAGCAACGTGGTCCCCGTGCCGGCGACGTCGGAAACGAAACCGCTCGACGTCGGGCCGACCTGCTCTAGTGCCGCCTCGAGGTCAGCGCTGCGCAGCGCAGGGAGATCGGCGGACAGTGTCGCCACCCCACGGAGCGGCGCGCCCTGGCGCAGCAGCTCGGCGCCGTGCAGCAGCGCGGGGTTGAGACCTGCGTCAGGATCGTCGGGGACGACGGTCGCGCCGAGCGACGAGAGCAGCGCCCCTGCGGCAGCGTCATCGGTGACGACCAGGACGTCGGCGACTTCCAAGGCCGCCAGGACGACGTCGGCGGCGAAGGCGAGGGCGAGGTCCTTGCGCCGGACGTCCCCGTACGCGGCGAGTCGGGACTTGGCCACCGACAGCCGCTTCACGGGCACCACGACACCCCAGCTGCTACTGCTCCTCGGTGACGCCACGAGAAGGGAGTCTGACAGGCTCCTCGACACCGCTGTCGTGGGCAGCGAGACTGCGTCGAGAGCAGGGTCGGCAGAATTAGAGGAGCGCGCGTGCGTCTGGGTCGGATCGGCTTCTGGTACCGCCTCGCGGTGGTCCTGCTGAAGCCCCCGTTGCTGCTGCTGACCCGCCGGCACTGGTCGGGGTTCGAGAACGTGCCGAAGCAGGGCGGCGTGATCGTCGCTGCCAACCACATCTCGCACGTCGATCCGCTCGTCCTGGCGGACGCGATCATGTACAGCACGAACAGGCTGCCTCGCTACCTCGCGAAGGCCAGCCTTTTCAAGGGCAACGGGCTCGTCGGTCGGACGATGCGCGGGGCGAAGCAGATCCCTGTGCACCGCAACACCGCAGACGCCTCCGCCGCTCTCCAGGACGCCGTCAGCGCCCTTCACCGAGGAGAGCTGATCGCGATCTACCCCGAGGGGACCGTCAGCCGCGACCCGGGCAAGTGGCCGATGGTGGCGCGCACAGGGGTCGCACGACTGGCCCTGCTCAGCGGCGTGCCCGTCGTCCCGGTCGCGCAGTGGGGAGCGCAGGACATCCTCGACTCGTACCGGACGCCCGGACTGCACCTGCTGCCACGCCATGACATCACCGTCGTCGCCGGTCCACCCATCGACCTGTCGCCGTGGCGGGACAGGGAGCTGACCGCTGAGGTGCTCCACGGGGCGACGGACGCGATCATGGCGGAGATCCGGCTGCTGCTCGAGAAGGTCAGGGGCGAGACCGCGCCGGACGAGGTCCACGACCCGAGCTCCGAGAAGAGGTCCACATGACACGAGCCGCTGTGCTCGGCACCGGCTCGTGGGGGACTGCGTTCGCCAAGCTCCTGGCAGACGCCGGGAGCGACGTCGTCCTGTGGTCCCGCCGCGAGGAGCTCGCACGGGCGGTCCGGGAGACCCACGAGAACCCGGACTACCTGCCCGGCATCGCCTTGCCGCATCGCATCACGGCAACATCGGACGCGGCCGAGGCCGTCGACGGTGCCGAGTTCGTCGTGCTCGCGCTGCCGTCCCAGAGCCTGCGCGAGAACCTTGCAGCTGTTGCAGGTGCCATCGGCCCGGACAGCCTGCTGGTCAGCCTCATGAAGGGCGTGGAGCTCGGCACCACCAAGCGCATGAGCGAGGTCATCTGCGAGGTCGCGGACGTGCCCCTCGAGCGCGTCGCGGTCGTCAGCGGCCCGAACCTCGCGAAGGAGATCGCGAGCGGGCAGCCGGCTGCCTCCGTCGTGGCCTGCATCGACCTGGCTGCGGCGGAGCGCCTGCAGGCCGTCACCTTGACGCCCTACTTCCGCCCGTACACGAACACTGACGTCGTGGGCTGCGAGCTGGGGGGAGCCGTGAAGAACGTCATCGCGCTCGCCGTGGGAATGGCCGACGGCATGGGGTTCGGTGACAACACCAAGGCCTCGCTCATCACCCGCGGGCTCGCGGAGACCGCGCGGCTCGGCATCGCCCTCGGCGCCGATCCGATGACGTTCTCCGGACTGGCGGGCCTGGGAGACCTGGTCGCGACCTGCTCGTCCCCGCTGTCGCGCAACCGGTCCTTCGGCGAGAAGCTCGGTCGCGGTCAGAGCCTGGAGGAGATCCTGTCCCAGAGGGGCCAGACGGCTGAGGGGGTGAAGAGCTGCCGGTCGATCCGCGCGCTGGCCCACAAGCACGACGTGGACATGCCCATCACCGACCACGTCGTGCGGCTCTGCCACGAGGGCATGACGCCCGCTGAGATGGTCAAGAGCGTGATGCAACGAGACATCAAGAGCGAATGACCGGCGAGTCGACCCGGGCCGTGCACGGTCCACCGCCTCGCGAGGTCCGTCAGCACCCCCTGGTACCGCCGGTCTACCGGACCGCGACCTTCGTGTTCGACTCCGCGGAGGAGGCTGAGGAGGTCTTCGCCGGTCGGCAGCAGGGCTGGTCGTACAGCCGGACGGACAACCCGACGGCTCAGGCCTTCGCGGACGCCGTAGCGGCTCTCGAGGACCCGACGCTGGCCGCGGTCGGGCAGCCCTTCGCCAGCGGCATGGCGGCGATCTCCAGCACGCTGATCGCCCTGTGCAGCAGCGGATCTCACGTCGTCGCACCGCAAGAGGTGTACGGCGGGACCTGGTCGCTGCTCACCCGTCAGCTCGCGCGCTTCGGGGTCACGACGAGCTTCGTCGATGCCACCGACCTGGAGGCCGTCGCAGCCGCCGTGCGACCAGAGACAGCCGTGCTGTGGGGCGAGGTGCTAGCCAACCCGAGCATGACCGTGGCGGACCTCCCTGGCCTGGCTCAGATCGCGCACGACGCCGGCATCCCGTTCGTCGTGGACGCGACCTTCGCCAGCCCGGTGGTCTGCCGTCCGCTCGAGCACGGCGTCGACCTCGTGGTGCACTCCGCCACCAAGTACCTCGGCGGGCACGCTGACGTCACGGGCGGCGTGGTCGTCGGCGCGGCCGCTCTTGTCGACCGCGTACGCACGGCGCGCGTCGACCTTGGCGGAGCCCTCGCCCCTGACGAGGCCTTCCTGCTGACGCGAGGGCTCGCCACGCTTCCCCTGCGCATGCGTCGGCAGTGCGAGACGGCGAGCACCGTCGCCGCGGCTCTTGCGAAGCACCCTCGCGTCGCCAGGGTCGACCACCCGAGCCTCCCGACCCACCGCGATCACCAGCTCGCGCAGTCCCTCTTCGCTCCGGGCCTGTTCGGCGCGGTGGTGACGGTGACGCCTCACGGGGGCCGGGAGGCCGGACTCGCGCTGGTCAACGGGATCGGGATCATTCAGCGCGCCACGTCGCTCGGCGGCACGGTCAGCAAGGCCGTTCACGTCCCGACGACGACACACGTGTCCATGGACGCCGGTTCGCTCGCGGCTGCAGGGATCGATCCCGCGGCGGTGCGCGTCAGCATCGGGCTGGAAGACGCTCAGGACCTGATCGAGGACCTGACGCAGGCGCTCGACGTCTTCAGCTGAGGCGCTTGCCGACCGCGTCCGCCAGCCTGCCGATGAGCTCGGCCTGGCTGCTGTAGGAGTCGGGCACCTCGATGACGACATTCACCTTCCGGCCGAGCGTGGTCCAGAGCCGGGACGCCCCGTTGTCGTGCATCGCCCACTGGACGCCGTTGAAGGTGTAGGGGTCGTCCAGCGGGCTTCCTGCCTTCACGCCGCAGCGAGAGGTGATGGCGGGGGAACCCCAGGCCGTCGTCGTGTCGGACAGCGGAGAAGTGGGGCGCTGCTTGGCTCCGGGCGCGATCTCCACCGGCACGGTTCCCTTGAAGGCCCGGCACGCGATCAGCGTGTTCGAGGACAGGCCGTTGACTGCGGCGACGGGAACGCTGTCCCCCGACGCGGCCTGGGGCCCCCTGCCGCAGCCGGCCAGGGCCACGACGGCCAGGAGCGAGAGGGCTAGAGGTGGACGACGGGGCACGTGAGGGTGCGGGTGATGCCGTCGACGCCCTGGATCCGCGCGACCACGAGCTTGCCGAGCTCATCAACCGTGTTGGCCTCGGCGCGCACGATGACGTCGTAGGGCCCGGTGACGTCCTCGGCCGTGGCGACCCCTTCGAGCGCGGCGATCGCAGAGGCCACAGCGGCAGCCTTGCCGACCTCGGTCTGGATGAGGATGTAGGCCTGGACCACGACGTGGGACCTCTTTCTGGAAGGCTTGCTGGCGTGGCCGAACCTACCGCACGCGACGTGGGCGAGTTCGGCTTGATCGCTGCGGTCACGGCCCGGCTCCCTCAGTCGGCCGCCGTGCTGCTCGGACCAGGGGACGACGCGGCTGTGGTCTCCTTTCCCGACGGACGGGTCGTGGCGACGACGGATGTCCTGGTGGAGGGCGTGCACTTCCGTCGCGACTGGTCGACGGCCTATGACGTCGGGCGCAAGGCGGCGGCCGCCAACCTGGCCGACGTCGCTGCCATGGGCGGCACGGCCACCGCTCTGCTCGTCGGTCTGGCCTCGCCCGGCGACCTACCGCTGCAGTGGGCTCTCGACCTCGCTGACGGACTGCGCGACGAGGCTGCTCTGGTGGGTGCTGTCATCGTCGGCGGTGACACCGTGAAAGCCGACCAGATCGTGATCTCGGTGACCGCGCTCGGGAGCCTCGCCGGTCCCTTCGTCCTTCGCTCGGGTGCTCGGGCGGGCCAGCAGGTCGTGCTCGCAGGCCAGGTCGGACGGTCGGCCGCGGGTCTTCGGCTGCTCATCGAGGGGACCCTGGTGGGCCCGCTCGTGGATGCTCACCGCAGGCCGACCCCGCCCTATGATCTCGGTCCCGCGCTCGCCGCGGCGGGCGCGACGGCGATGTGCGACGTGAGCGACGGGCTGGTCCAGGACCTGGGTCACCTCGCTGCCGCGAGCGGTGTCGGGATCGACCTCGTCTCAGCTCTGCTCCTCGAGGAGGGCCTCGACCCCGACGACGTGCTCATGGGAGGCGAGGACCACGCCCTCGTCGCGACCCTCACCGGTCCGGCTCCTGAGGGCTGCCGGGTCATCGGCCGTGTCGTTGCGGGCGAAGGCGTGCGCCTCGACGGCCAGCGGGTCGTCGGCGGCTGGGAGCACCACCGATGAGGAGCGTCCTTCTCGTCGGTGGCTCCGACTCCGGCGGTGGCGCGGGGCTCCAAGCCGACCTCAAGACGGTGCACTCCCTGGGCGTTCACGGCAGCTGTGTCGTCACCGCGGTGACCGCCCAGAGCAGCACTGCGGTGCTCGACATCCACGACGTGCCCGCTGCCTCGATCCGGGCTCAGCTCTCGGCGGTGCTCGACGACCTCGGGGCCGACGTCGTGAAGACCGGCATGCTGTCGACCGCAGCGGCGGTCGACGTGGTGAGTGACGCCATCGGCGGGCTTCCGCTCGTGGTCGACCCCGTCGGTGTGAGCAGTACCGGTCAGTCGTTGCTGACTCCAGATGCCCTGGTGCTGCTGCGATCTCGACTCCTCCCGAAGGCTCTGGTCGTCACTCCGAACCTCGCCGAGGTCGAGGCTCTCACCGGCTTCGTCGTGCACGGCCCGGGTGACCTCGAAGAGGCCGCGAAGCGCGTACACGCTCTTGGGCCTGCGTGGGTCCTCGTGAAGGGCGGGCACCTCGACGGGCCCCCGACCGACCTGCTGTACGACGGCCGGACCGCCGTCGTGCTGGAGGGGAAGCGCGTGGCGACCCGCCACACCCACGGCACCGGGTGCACGCTGGCGTCCGCCCTCGCCGCGCACCTCGCGCTCCAGGTCCCGATGCAGGAGGCAGCATCGAGGGCGAAGGCCTTCGTCGAGCGGGCGATCCGACAGGGGTACGCCATGGGGAAGGGGCCCGGGCCCCTGCGGCAGGGGGGCGTAGCGTCGCCTGCATGAGCTACGAGCACGTGCTGGTCGACCGTGAGGGCGATCACGCGACGATCACGATGAACCGCCCGGCGGCGCGCAACGCCCTGTCGCTGGGCCATCTGCAGGAGCTGCACCGGGCCTTCGAGGAGGTCGCGGCCACCGACGCGACGGGCATCGTCGTTGCGGGCAACGGGCCGGTCTTCAGCGCGGGACACGACTTCCGCGACGTGAGCGGCAAGGACCTGCATGACGCGCGCTTCCTGCTGCAGACCTGTGCCGACCTCATGCAGCTCATCCAGTCCGTACCCCAGGTGGTGATCGCGAAGGTCCACGCCCTGGCGACCGCCGCGGGTGCTCAGCTCGTGGCCACCTGCGACCTCGCCGTTGCGGCTGACACCGCCGGGTTCGCCGCGCCCGGTGGGAAGGGCGGGTGGTTCTGCCACACCCCGATGGTGGCGATCGCCCGGGACGTGGGCCGCAAGCGCGCGATGGAGCTCGCCCTCACCGGCGACGTGATCGATGCCGCAACGGCACTGGACTGGGGCCTCGTCAACCGCGTCGTCCCTGCCGAGCAGCTCGACGCAGCCACGCACCAGCTGCTCACGGCAGCCACGAGGGGCAGCCGGCACAGCAAGGCGGCCGGCAAGTCGGCGCTCTACGCCCAGCTGTCCATGCCGCAGGACGAGGCGTACCGCTTCGCGGTCGAGGCGATGGCGCAGGCCAGCCAGAGCGCCGATGCGCAGGAAGGGGTGGCTGCGTTCCTCCAGAAGCGCCCCCCGGCCTGGCAGGACTAGTCCCCGCCCTCGTCCCAGGCGCGGTCCTCCGCGTCGAGGCGCTCGTTGCGCTCGTGCAGCGCGTCGACGCCGTGCTCAGCCGCCTCGCGGGTCGGGTACGGGCCGAGCCGGACCTCCGCGCGGCAGCCGTGCTCGTCCTCGACCGCCTTGTGATCGGTGCACCAGAAGTAGGCCATGACCGGAGCGTGCCACGATCAGCACCTGTCCAACCATGGAGGAGCAGTGGCGATCTACGCCCTCGGGGACCGCGTCCCCACCGTTCACGAGGACGCGTACGTCCACCCGGACGCCACCGTCATCGGTGACGTGACGATCGGCGCCGGGAGCAGCGTGTGGCCAGGAGCGGTGCTGCGAGGCGACTACGGGACCATCGTCGTGGGGGAGCGGACGTCGATCCAGGACGGCACGGTCGTGCACGCCACGCCTGACAAGCCGACAGTCATCGGCAACCGCTGCGTCGTGGGCCACATCGTTCACCTCGAGGGCTGCACCATCGAGGACGACTCCCTGATCGGGTCGGGCTCCGTCGTGCTGCACGACGTCGTCGTCCGCAGCGGCGGTCTCGTGGGAGCCGGTGCGGTCGTCAGCAACGGCACCGAGGTACCCGCCCGCGCGATGGCGTTGGGCATCCCCGCCAAGATGCGGCTCGACGCCGTCGAGGAAGGCGCCTTCCTCCCCGCTGTCGAGCAGTACGAGAAGAACGCTGCCCGCTACCGGGCTGACCTGACGCGCCTGGGCTGAAGACAGCAGAACGGGTCGGCTCCCACAGGGAACCGACCCGTCCTGGAAGACCGGAGCTAGATGGGGCGCACCGCGTCGGCCTGCGGGCCCTTCTGGCCCTGGGTGATCTCGAACTCGACGCGCTGTCCCTCGTCGAGGGAGCGGTAGCCGTCCGACTGGATGGCGGAGTAGTGGACGAAGACGTCCGCGCCGCCGCCGTCGACCGCGATGAAACCGAAGCCCTTCTCGGCGTTGAACCACTTCACTGCGCCCTGTGCCATGTGCCTGTTCTCTCTCTTGCTGGACGGCTCTGCCGTTTGCAGGACCGAGTCGGTGCCGACCGACTCAGGGAGAGCGGCCCGCGATGACGTTCACGCGGGCGTGTAGGACACGTGCAGGAACGTTCGACCGAGCACGAAGGTACACAGATGGCCCCGCCTGCAACAGGGGCCAGATCGGCGGGCTTGTCGGCGCCTAGCGGGCGGCCGGCACGACCTTGTTCGCCTTGATGCACGACGTGCAGGCGTTGACCTTCTTCGTGTTGCCGCCACCGGCTGCGACACGGACGGTCTGGATGTTGGGGTTCCAGCGCCGGCGGGTGCGGCGGTGGGAGTGGCTGACGGACATGCCGAAGCCCGGTCCCTTGCCGCAGACGTCGCAGTTGGCAGCCACGTGGAACTCCTGGTGAAAGATCGTTGAGTAGAGGTCGCATCCACACGCTCCGCGAGTGGACAACCCAAGAACTGTAGCAGCCGAGATAGCCTCGCCGAGTTGCTCGAAGGGAGTCCGGTGCTGGAGGTGCTCGACGCTGGGGCGCTGCGCCGCTGGTGCCGTGCCGGGCTCGAGGGCTTGGCTGCCGCGCAGCAGGAGATCGACGATCTCAACGTCTACCCGGTCCCCGACGGGGACACCGGGACGAACCTGCGACTGACGATGGCGGCCACCGTCGAGGCGGTGGAAGCGGCCGCGTCCGGGCTCGCCCCGACCGTCACGGCGATGGTCCTGGGCTCCCTCATGGGCGCCCGCGGCAACTCGGGGGTCATCCTGAGCCAGCTGCTCCGAGGCCTCGGCGAGGTGATCGGGCCGCTCGAGGCAGTGGGACCGGTGGATCTCGTCGAGGCCCTTCGCCGGAGCGCTGCCAGCGCGTACTCCGCCGTTGACGATCCGGTGGAGGGGACGGTGCTGACGGTGGCCCGCGAGGCAGCGGCTGCGTCCCGAGGCACCACCCTGGTCGACGTCGTCCGCAGCGCCAGGTTGGCAGCCGCGCAGTCCCTGGCCCGTACCCCCGAGCTCCTCCCGGCGCTGAAAGCAGCGGGCGTCGTGGACGCGGGTGGGCGGGGCTGGTGCGTCCTGCTGGAGGCTCTCGAGCTGGTCGTGACCGGGGCGCCGGTGGTGGCTCCCCCCGCCATGCTCGTCCCGCGTGACCGCAGTGGCCTGGCGTACGCCCGTGAGGCCGGCAGTGACGCGTTCGCGTACGAGGTCCAGTTCCTGCTGCGCGACGCCCCGGACGACCGCGTCGTACTGCTCAAGGAGCAGCTGCGCGGTCTGGGTGACTCTCTGGTCGTGGTAGGCGGCGAGGGCCTCTACAACGTGCACGTCCACGTGAACGACGTCGGTGCCGCCCTCGAGGTCGGCATCGAGGCCGGTCGTCCCTTCCGGATCGCCGTGACGCGCTTCGCCGACCAGGTCCCCGTCCAGGCAGCGAAGCGCCCCGAGGGCCGTGCGGTGGTCGCGGTCGCCCCCGGGGAGGGTCTGGCCGCCCTGTTCCGCGAGACCGGTGCCCAGGTCGTCGACGGCGGCCCCAGCGCCAACCCGTCCACGGCCGAGCTGCTGGCTGCGATCCGGGCGTCCGGCGCGGGCGAGGTGGTGCTGCTCCCGAACGACGGCAACGTCCGCGCCGTCGCCGCAGCCGCGGCCGAGCAGGCGCGCGGTGAGGGCCTCGCCGTGGCTGTGATCCCGACCCGGTCTGTCGTGCAAGGGCTGTCCGCCGCCTCGGTGTCCGACATGCGCAGGGCCTTCGACGACGAGGTCGCCGCGATGAGCGCCGCGGCTGGGGCAACGCGCTTCGCCGAGGTCACGACGGCTGCGCGGGACGCCCTCACCACCGTCGGGCCGTGTGCCAAGGGCGACGTGCTCGGGCTCCTTGACGGTGACGTCGCGGTCATCGGCAGCGATGTCGAGCAGGTCGGACGGGACCTGCTCCACCGGATGCTCGACGGCGGCGGTGAGCTGGCCACCGTCGTCGTCGGCGCTCAGGCCGACCCGGACGCGGGACAGCGCCTGTCGGACTACCTCGCGAAGAACCACCCCGTGGTCGAGGTCCTCGTCCTGCACGGCGGTCAGCCCCACTACCCGCTGCTCCTGGGGGTCGAATGAGGCTCGACACCCCGCTGGTGAAGGTGCTGGGCGACAAGACCGCCAAGCCGCTCGAGGACTCCCTGGGTCTTCGGACCGTGGGCGACCTGCTGCACCACTACCCCTTCCGCTACTTCCAGCACGGCGCGCTCACCGACCTCGCCGACCTCGAGGTCGGCGACCACGTCACGGTGCTGGCCCGTGTGAAGGCGAGCGGAACGCACACCGCCCGCAACGGCAAGATGCTCGGGAAGGTCGTCGTCACCGACGGCACCGGCACCCTCGAGCTGGCGTTCTTCGGCAAGGTCGCGAAGTGGCAGACCGACCGCCTGAAGCCCGGCAGCGAGCACCTGTTCGCAGGCGTCATCAGCGAGTTCCGCGGTCAACGTCAGCTGACCCACCCGCAGGTCTTCCTCGGCAGCGACGACGAGGCCTTCGAGCGAGCGGGCAAGATCCTGCCGATCTACCCGGCCTCGGCGGCGATCGACACGATCGCGATCAGCAAGTGCGTGGACCTGGTGCTGGCTCAGGTCGACCTGGACCAGGACCCGCTGCCTGACGCGCTGCGGCTCGAGCACAACCTCATGTCGCTCCGTGAGGCGCTCATGACGGTGCACCGGCCGCAGGACATGGCGGACGTGCGGGTCGCCCACGACCGGCTGCGCTGGGACGAGGCCTTCGTCCTGCAGGTCGTCCTCGCCCAGCGGCGCAAGGCTCTCGAGAACCAGGGCGGTACCGCGCGAGCCGGGTGCCTGGGCGGCGTCCTCGACCTCTTCGACGCCCGGTGTCCCTGGGTCCTGACCGAGGGGCAGACACAGAT
>JAODNB010000421.1 GCA_025464795.1 Frankiales bacterium | reverse complement strand
TTGGGGTTCCAGCACACCGGCACCTCGTGGAACATGAGCAAGGCGCTCCTCGACCTGGAGGCGCCGAGCTGGCCGACCGGCCTGGGACTCCGACCAGAGGACGACGCGCACCTGGAGCAGGTGTGGCAGGTCATCAGCCGTGCCTTCGCGGGCACCGGCTTCAGCCGCGAGCGGACGTTCGAGGAGTGGAAGCGTCAGGTGCTCCGCGACGCCGACGTGATCAGCGCCTGGGACGGCGACGTGCTGGTCGGCGTGGCGACGCACGAGCTTCGCCTCGGGGCCGGCTACATCGGGCAGCTCGCGGTGCTGCCCAGCCACCGCGGGATCGGCCTCGGACGAGCACTGCTGCGGGAGGCGTTCTCACGCGACCTGGCACGTGGTCTGTCGGAGACGAAGCTCGTGGTCGACGGGCTGAACGAGACAGCCAGGGGCCTGTACGAGGGGGTCGGCATGGTCGTCGAGCAGGAGTACCGGAAGTGGGAGAAGTGCCTGTGACGTGGCCTGCTCACGGGCTCGTCCTGCGTACCCCGTCCTTGGTCCTGCGAGGCATGTCCGAGCGCGACGCCGAAGCACTCGCGGCAGTGGTCCCGGAGGACGTCGAGCACGACCCCAGCTTTCCGGACCTGACCAGCGGGCAGAAGGTGCTGCGGCAGTACTGGCGGGCGGTGGCGACCTGGACCACGGACAGCTGGGAGCTGCCGTTCGTCGTGCTGCGCGACGACCTGCCGATCGGGCTACAAGCCCTGGAGGGCAAGGACTTCCGCGCCCGGCGCACTGTCGACACCGCCTCCTGGCTCGTCCCCTCTGCCCGTGGTCGGGGGAACGGCAAGCAGATGCGGTCGGCGGTGCTGTCACTGGCCTTCGAGCACCTGGGCGCGGCCGTCGCCGTCAGCGAGGCCTGGGAGGACAACGCGTCGTCGCTGGGGGTGTCACGGGCTCTCGGTTACAGGGACAACGGGGTCGACGTGCACGCCGGTGGACGTCGGATGCAGCGGTTGCTGCTCGAACGCTGGGAGCCGCCCTTCCCCGTCCAGGTCGAAGGGCTCGAGGGCTGCTTCGTCCTGCTCGGGCTCTGACCGCTCCTCAGCGAGACCTGCCCAGGGCTTCTTCGGACCGCCCGAAGCGGCCAAGCCCTCCGGGCAGTGCCGGGCGAAGTCGCACCAGCCGCAGAGACTGCCGGGGCGGGGCGGGAAGAGGGCCTGCGCATCACCGCCCTCGACCAGGGCTTGCTGGGCTGACGCGGCCTCGCTGGCGATGCGCTCGGCCCTGTTGACGTGGCGATCCAGCGTCTGCTCGTCGTGCTCCCAGGCGAGCACCTTGCCCGTGGGCAGGTGGTGCAGCTCGACCTTGGTGCACGGCTTGCGGAACGTCCGAGCGCTGGCCAGCGCGTACAGCGCCAGGGCGAGCGAGCCGCGTGCGTCGTCCTGGGTGAGGGCTGAGCGGCCCGTCTTGTAGTCGACGACGACGAGCTCGTCCCCGCGGTCATCCACCCGGTCGATGCGGCCGCTGACGGCGAGGGCGTCGGTCTTGAAGGCCACCGTCCGCTCGATGCCCCGCGGCTCGTGATGCGGGTCGAGGCCCTCCGCATAGCGCTCCACCATGTCCCCGGCGAAGCCCTTCCAGCGGAAAGCCTGGCCGTCGTCCGCGAAGCCGTCGGTCTGCCACGCCTGCTCGAGCAGGCCGCGGGCGCCGGCGCCGGTGCGCTTGTCGACGGGCAGGTCCCACCAGCGGGCCAGCGCCAGGTGGGCGACGGCTCCGACCGTGTTGTGCGCCCACGCCGGGCCCCGCTGGGGCGGCGGACGGTCGAGGTAGGTCATCCGGTAGCGCCGTGGGCAGTCGAGCCAGCTCGTCAGCCGAGAGGGGGTGCAGGAGAACAGCCGGGTCGGCATGCCTTCGAGGCCCAGCTGCTCCATCCCCTCATCCTGCCGGACAGCACCGACACCCCTGACAGGACGCTGTGGACAGTCAGGGGGCGTTGATGAAGCCCTTGACGCTGTCCGCGAGCAGCTGCACCGCGATGGCGGACAGCAGCAGCCCCGAGATGCGGGTCAGCAGCACGATGCCGGACTCCCGGATGATCCTGGTGATCGAGACGCTGAAGAACAACGAGAGGAACACCAGCAGGTGCACGGCGATGATGCCGCACGCGATCGCGATCCGGTCCGTCGCCCCAGCGTGCTGCTGCACGAAGACGATGGTCGCGACGATCGCGCCGGGTCCGGCGAGCAGCGGGGTCCCCAGCGGGACGAGGGCGACGTTCACGTTGTCGACCTCGCTCGGGTCGTCCTGCTTGTCGGTGAGCAGCTCGAGCGCGA
Source organism: Frankiales bacterium (assembly GCA_025464795.1). Lineage (GTDB taxonomy): Bacteria > Actinomycetota > Actinomycetes > Mycobacteriales > SCTD01 > RYN-111. Next base: position 6,056 of record JAODNB010000421.1, on the reverse strand, counting down.
CGATCGTGAGGAGCAGACCGCCTGCCCCTTGCAGGGCCGGGATGCCGATGCCGAGGTAGGTGAGGATCTGCTGGCCGAGGACGGCGAACAGCGAGATCACGAGCAGCGAGACGAGGACGGCCTGACCGGCCAGCCGGCGGCGCTTGCTGTTCGTACGACCGGCGGTGAGGCCCAGGAACAGGGGCACGTTGCCGAGCGGGTCCATGATGACCACGAGGGTCACGAAGACCGTCCCGAACACGTCGAGGAACATCAGAGCACGACCGATCCGGAGGCTCCGGAGAGCAGCTCCTCGAAGACGTCCGACGAGGTCAGGTGCTCACCGAGTCTGACGGTCTTGTTGCGGCCGTGGAAGTCGCTGGCTCCCGTCACGAGAAGGCTGTGCTGAGCCGCGAGGCCCCGCAGCCGGGCACGGGTCTCCGGGGGGTGGTCGGGGTGGTCGACCTCGAGGCCGGCAAGGCCGGCGGCCGCCATGTCGGCGATCACCGCGTCGCCGACGACGCGGCCGCGGGCTGCGGCCCCGGGATGGGCGAAGACCGTGACCCCGCCGGCGTCGCGCACCAGGCCGATCATCTCGACGACGTCGATCTCCAGCCGGTGCCCCCAGTAGCGGCCGTGTGAGCCGATCCACTCCGGTGTGAAGGCCTCGGCCACCGACGAGACGACGCCGCTCTCCACGAGCGCCTGCGCGACGTGCGGCCTGCCGACCGTCCCGTCGGCGAGCTCTCGCACCTGCTCCCACGACACGGGAACGCCGTCGGCGACGAGCATCCGGACCATCTGCTCCGCGCGCCGGACCCGGCTCTCCCGAAGCTCCGTCATCCGGTCCATGAGCGGCGTCGAGGTCGGGTCGAACAGGTACGCCAGCAGGTGCAGGCTGATGCCGTTGCGGGCGCACGAGATCTCTGCCCCTCGGACGAGGGACAACCCGGGCGGCAGGGCGTCGGCCGCGCGGTCCCAGCCGGCGACCGTGTCGTGGTCGGTGAGTGCGATCGCGTCGAGACCAGCCTCGGCCGCCTCGCGCACGAGGACCTCCGGCGGGGTGGTGCCGTCGGAGGCCGTCGTGTGCGTGTGGAGGTCGATGCGGGCGCGGGACACCCGGCCAGGCTAGTGGGGCAGGCGCGGTGAGCCCGCTCCCGCAGGGAGGTCGAGCGCGTGGTGCGCCTCGTGCCTGAGGTCGTGCAGCTCGACGTGCTCCAGGAGCACCAGCTCCGCGGCTGGGGGCCAGAGGACGGCCCACAACCAGACGCCCAGGGCCTCACCGACGAAGGCGACGCGGTCCTCGGCCGAGGAGGTGCGCCACAACGGGGTGGGGTGGCCGGCGGCGAGGATCTTCGCGTCCGGCGCGCCCTCGAGGTGCACGCCAGGGTCGTCGAGTCCGTCGATCCCCGCGATCCGCGCGCCGAGCCCGATGCCCGGCTCCTCCGCGATGAGCAGCAGGTCCGCCGGCCCCCCGAGCGGCGAGGGACCGGCGAGCGCCAGGACCGTGGCCTTCGCCCCTGTGCGCTCGTCGCCGCAGACGCCGAGCCCGCCGAACGTCCACTGCGGGAGAAGCGGCATCGGTGCCCAGACGGGAACGCCGGCGGACTGGGCGACCTGGCTCAGGGCCGCGAGCGGCTTGGACGTGTACGGATGCACGGGACCGTGCTGCGTGCAATCCCAGTCGCTGGACATGAGGCCTGGAGCGCGCAGCGCACCCGAACAGCGTGGGCACGTCGGAGCCACAGTCATGCCTACGACGCTCCGCTCCCAACCGCCGTTGGTCAAGCCCTGCCGGTGCTACTCCTGCAGCACCGGGCGCCCCGGCTGCTCGCCACCGCGGGCGTCGAGGTAGCTCTGCTTGGGCACCATCACCTTGCGACGGAAGATGCAGACGAGCACCCCGTCCTGGTTGTAGCCCTTGGTCTCGACGTACACGATCCCCCGGTCGTCCTTGGACTTCGACTCGGTCTTGTCGAGGACCTCGGTCTGCCCGTAGATCGTGTCCCCGTGGAAGGTCGGGAACACGTGCTTGAGGGACTCGACCTCGAGGTTGGCGATGGCCTTCCCGGAGACGTCCGCGACCGACATCCCGAGCAGCAGCGAGTAGACGTAGTTCCCGACGACGACGTTCTTGCCCTGCGGAGTGGTCGTCGCGTAGTTCGCGTCCAGATGCAGCGGGTGGTGGTTCATGGTGAGGAGGCAGAACAGGTGGTCGTCGTACTCCGTGACGGTCTTGCCTGGCCAGTGCTTGTAGACCGCACCGACCTCGAACTCCTCATAGCTGCGACCGAACTGCACGACTCTCCTAGGTGCTTGGGGGTGGGACAACGATGGCACAGGCAGGGGTGCCTCCTGGGAGCTGGTGCCGGTGGGCCGACACCCAGCGGTAGAGACGTGCTGCGACCCAGGAGAACGGGGGTACGAGCAGGAGTCCGCCGAGGGGCCGCCAGGGGAGGGCGCTCCCGAGGAGCAGCCGTGCGACGGCCTCGTGCCCGCTGCTGATGCGCCCGCTGGAGACCAGCTGCAACTTGTCGCTGCACTGCTCGGGTGTGAGCCCGAGAGCGCCCAGATCCGCGTGCTGCCAGGCGATCACGGTCTCAGCTCGCAGTCCGAACCGACCGATGAGGCCGACCGACGTCGTGCAGAAGCCGCAGTCGCCGTCGAAGACCAGGGTGCTCATGGGCGGGCTCCTGTCCACCGCACGGGAGGGCCGTGACCCATGCAGTCTGCGACGTGCACCTGCTGACCACCCGGCCACGCCTGCACGTGGACGCGGAACCTGTAGTCACCGCCGCTGAGCTGATCGGGCTCCATGCTGATGCGGACCAGGCGTCGGGACGTGCGGCCCCCGACCCGGTCGACCAGGGCATCGACGGCCTTGCGCTCCTGGGGGTCGATGTACTGCCAGACGACGCTGTGCCAGACGACGGTGGTGACGCCGCTGGGAAGGTCGTCGAGCTCTCGGGTGAGGAACTCGAGAGCACCGAGCCGCTCCACCGTCGCCGGGAGGGCGTCGGCCAGCGCGAAGGCGCCGCGGAGCCGCTCCAGCCGTGCCACCTGATCACCCCACACGAAGGACGTGAGCGTCAGCCGGCCGTCGGTGGTGGAGGTGTCGATCGGGTTGGGGTCACAGCCCTTGCGCTCGACGATCTCGACGGCGCCCTCCGGGTGCGGCCCGACCCAGGGACGAACCAGCCGCACAGGACTCGCGGGGTCGCCGAGCACCTGGTCCTCGAGCTCGTAGGCGAACGCGTCGCACCGCAGGTTGAGCCCACCGGAGGACCCGATCTCCAGCAACCGCACCGGTCCGCCGACCATCAGCAGCGCGCCGTAGAGGGCAGCGGACCGGCCTACCTCGTTCGTCTGGACGGTCCGACGCAGCTGCGCGCGCAGCTCGTCGAGGTTGTCCCGGATCGCCCGCTCCGCCGCTGGCCAGACGCCCTCGACCGAGCCCGTCCCGCCGACGCTGGGGTAGTGCAGGGCGAGCTCTGGGGCCTTGCGCTCGAGGACGAGTCGGTGCAGCCCGCCGGCGAGCCGCAACGACGGGACGCTCCCCGGCGGGTCATCGAGGTGCGGCGCCATGAGGTCGGCCACGATGCCACCGGCCGCGAGGTCCTCGGCGGCTCCCTCGAGCAGGGCGCCGGTGAGGGGACTGCCGTTCTCCCTGCACTGAGCTGCCTGGTCCTGCAGCCGCGTGACGAGGTCGGTCATGCCAGGTCCGCCGGTGACCGGTGCGGATCGCGAAGGTCGCAGCCCTGCGTGAGCCACCGCTCCTCCAGCGCCTCGGCTCCGTGCACCCGCTTCCACGCCGCCTCGTTCGCGGTCATGGGGAACAGCGGCAGGAACCGCACGGGCTCCTCCCCCTCGAGCTCGAGATCCGGGATCACAGCGCCCGGGGAGCCGACGAGAACGGCGGTGAAGCGACTGCCGTCCCACAGCGGTTCTCCGAGGTCCAGACCAGCTCCCGGGCCCAGGACGACGCCCTCGACGGACGGACTCGCAGCGAGCACGGCCAGTCGGCGCAGCACGCTGTCCTGCGGCGCGTGCAGCGACAGCACGAGCTCGGCGCGAGGGCCGTGCTGGGCGATGAGATCGGCACCTGGGTCGGCCATCGGTGACCGCGACATCCCGAGGGTCACGTAGCGACACACGTCGTCCTCGGTGAAGCGCAGGACGTCGATCCGCTCCGTGCCGAGGAACGACACACCGGCCCGGCCGGTGTCCTGCCCGAGGACCGAGACGAGGTGCGCCTCGACGAGCGTCAGCACCTCGTCGCCGGTCACGGCTCCAAACTAGTTGGGCGTGCTGACCGGAGCCTTCCCCAGGGGCTTGCCGCCGTACACGACCTTGCCCTTGGCGTCCTGGTAGGTCAGCCACGACAGCGCACCGCGCTGGCCGACGCCCGGCTTGGAGTAGTCGCAGACGCCGCCCGGGAAGGCGGTGCGAAGCGCCTTCCACTGAGCGTCCGTGAACGAGACGGCGTAGTCGTCCCGCCGGAGCGGCTTGAGCTGGCACTGCATCACGTCGTCCGTGGTCGGACCGTCGGCAGCGATCCGCGGTGAGGCGTACGCCGCGACCGTCTGGTCGCAGACCTCGCTCGGGAGCGACGTGCCGGTGCCGTCGGTGCAGCGGTCGCCCACGTCGGCCGGCTTGTCGGCGATGATCTTCTTGGGGAGCGGCTTGCTGCTGCGGTCGCGGTCGACCCGGTCGAGCCACTTGTCGAGGGCGAAGATGGCCTGGTCGACGTAGTTGGTGTCGCCGAGCAGCGGGACCTGGCCGCGCCACAGCACCTGGTTCGCGGCAGTGCCGAAGTTGCGCAGCAGCCGGTTGCGCAGGACGTAGGTCCGGTAGACGTCGTGGAACGCCCCCGGGTCCGGACCGCGCAGGTCGATGATCGCGACCTTGTCGAGGTTGTTCGCGCTGTTCACGGCGCCGGTGGAGTAGACGCGGTCGAGCCCGACCTTGTCACCGCTGAAGCGGCTGGGGCTCACGTCCCCGTTGATGTCGAGCCCTCCGAGGTGGCTGTTGAGGTCGACGAACTGAGCCGGCGTGATCAGGCCCTGACGCAGCCCCTTCAAGCCGTACTGGATGCCGGCGTTGCCCAGGCCGCGGTTGGCGAAGCCATCGGGGCGCTTGCCGAAGACGTTCACCATGTAGTCCTGCAGGGTGCACTTCACGCCCTTCGGGTTGGTCTTCGGGTCGAAGACCTTCGCCGCCGGGACCCCAGGGCACGAGCGGGACGGGTCGCTGGAGTTCGGGATGACCGAGGTGAACGTGACGGGGTTCGCGACGTTCGGGTGCCCGAGCACCTGGCTGATCGCCACGGGGTCCCACGCGGTGCCCGGGGACCAGCGCGACGGGTCCTGGAAGTACTTCAGGAGCATCAGGTAGTCGACGTACTGCTGGGCACTGCTCCAGGCGTCGGTGAACGAGCACTGCGGCGAGATGCCCTGGTAGAGCCCTGGGTAGGCGTTCGCGAGCTGCTGCTGGACGAGGGACCCACCCGAGCAACCCGATCCGATCGTGTAGCGCAGCGTGCCGTACTGCTCCACGACGCGCTCCTTGGTCATCACGAGCGCCTCGGCCTGCACCACCAGGTTGCAGTTGTGGCCTGCGTTGTCGAGGGCGTGGGACGCCACGACGAAGCCCGCGCCCAGTGCGGCGACGTTCAGGACATCAGGAGCAGCCGCGTCCTGGTACTCGGTGTCGCAGCTCGCCCCGTGCGTGAGGACCAGCTTGTGGTTGAACTGCGGCTGGGGCTGCGCGCCGTTCCAGGCCTTCCCGGGCTGGATGAGGGCGGCGATGCGGTACTGGTCGCGGTCGAGGTAGCCCGTCTCCTGCCGGACGATGAAGGGCACCGTGACGCCTGTCTGGGTGGTCGTCGTCGCGATCAGGGCGGCGGGCGTCGATGGGTCGTAGTCCTGCAGCTGCTTGGAGCCGACGGGCAGGTACTTGTAGGCGTACGTCGGCTTCGCGTTGCACTGCGGTCCGGTCGTCCCCGATGCGCAGGCCCACGGCTGGATCTGCGGACCGGCGAACACCGGGCCGCCGATGGGGTGGTTGGTGAGCGTGAG
>JAODNB010000404.1 GCA_025464795.1 Frankiales bacterium | reverse complement strand
CGAGCTCGTACTGGCCGTCGTCGCGGATCTCGGCGATGAGCGCGGTGACGAAGTCCTCGTCGGCGAGGTAGGCCCGGACCCGCCGGTCGATCTGCCGGGCGACCGCAGCCAGGTCGTCCAGATCCGCGGCTGCCGCCCGGAACTCGCCGAGGACGACGGCGGCAGCGCGGACCGCTCCCAGCCCCTTGCCGCGGACGTCACCGATGAGCAGCCGAACGGCGCCCGGTCTCGCGACCACCTCGTAGAGGTCCCCACCGACGAGCGCCTCAGCGGCAGCGCTGACGTAGCGCGCGGCCAGCGCGACGCGGCCGATGCGGTCGGGGGGAGGCGCGAGGATGGCGTGCTGGGCCGCCTCCGCGACCCGCGTGACGTCGGCGAGGCGTCCGCTCTGGTCGCGGAAGGTCCGCGCGGTCTCCAGCGCGAGCGCCGCCCGCCGGGCCACGTCCTCAGCGAACGCCAGCTCGTCGTCCGAGTAGTGCCGGCCGGACTCCGCGTGGATCAGCGTGATCGCACCGAACAGGCCGGCCCGGCCCGCGAGCGGCACGACGAGGGCGCTCACCAGACCGAGCTCGCGCAGCATCTCCAGGTGCTCCGGGCTGCTCGCCGAGGCCTCGATCAGCTCTGGAGGCAGATCCGGGTAGATCTCGGACGTGCCCGTCCTGAGGACGTTCGCGGCCCCGGTCGGTGCGTCCATGTCGACCGGGTAGACGTCTCGCATCTGCTCGGCCCACGCCGACTTCGCCGGGTCGAAGTGCTTGAGCCCGATCGTGGTGAGAGCACCGGCTTCGAGGACCTGCACGGCGCACCAGTCAGCCAGCCGGGGGATGACGAGGTCGCAGACCGCAACGGCGGTCGCTTCGAAGTCGAGGGTGGCGCCGAGTGCCACTGAGGCGTCCGCGAGGAAGGCGAGCCGCTCGTTGGCGCGTTGCGCTGCGTCGATGGCCTGGGCTCGCTCGACGGCCTGCGCCAGCGCATCGGCGAGCGCGCGGACGAAGGTGGCCTGGGTGTCGGCATCGAGCCGACCCCCGACGGTGAACGCCATCGACAGCACACCGAGCACGTGGTCGCCGATGACCAGAGGAACCACGTGCAGTGACCGGTCGGTGTCGTAGAACCCTGACAGCGCAGGAAAGCTCTGGCCCAGGTGGGCACTGCTGCGAAGGACCAGGGGCCGTCGGCTCCGGACGACCGCCGGCCCGGGAAGGTCGGCGGACAGCGGCACGCGCTCGTAGTCGGCTGCTCCCGGCGTCGCACCCCGCGTCGTCAGGGCGACGAGCGCGTCGCCCTCGACGAGCATGATGCGGCTCGACACGGCGTCGAGGAACTCGCTCGCGCGATCCACCACGATCGAGCAGATCTCCTCGATCGTGGCAGCTCCGGTGAGGTCGGAGGCGATCGTCTGGAGCAGGTCCAGCCGGTCCGCCGCGTCCTCCAGCGCGCGGACGCGGCCCATCTCGTCCGCCAAGACCTGCACGAAGGTGCGAGCCGGGGCCGGCTCCTGCCCGTCCGCCAAGGCCCGGAGCTGGTCGACGAGCGACTGCACGTACCAGCGCCGGAAGACCTTGTGCACCGCCGGCGCCTCGAGCGTCAGCATCCGGGCCTGCCTGGCGTACCGGTCGGCGACGTCGAGCGCCTCCAGGTACTGCTCTCCGGCACTGGCCGCGGATGCCGGCTGCGTCAGGACCAGCTCGGTCTCGGCGTCTCCGCGCACCGCCGCGTCAAGGGCCTGCCGCTTGATCTCGGCGCGGGCCGAGGCGAACGTGCGGGTCACCGTCTCGATGAGCCCGGCGATCTCCGGAGGGTTCTCGGCCCCCTGCTGCAGCGTCGCCTCCCGGACGACGTTGTCGATGTGCGACTTCGCCGCCAGCAGCAGGTCCGTCGGCACCGCACCGAGCCGCACCGTGTAGACGGGGTCCGCGTCCTCGTCGTCAGCCCACGACGCGAGCAGCGCGTCGACGTCCATGTCCGGCTCGTGCTGCGCGCCGTCGTCCTGCTCCACCCCGGACAGGTCGGCCCAGACGACCTTGCCACCGGTCGGACTGACGTCCACCCCCCAGGCCCGGCTGACCGCCGCCACCAGCGCGAGCCCCCGTCCCGTCATGGCCTCGGTGCTGTGGGCCGGGATGACCGGCAGCGACTGCCCGGTGTCCTCGACGGCCACGCGCACACCGTCCGTCGTCTCCCGGACGGTGACCCGGACAGGAGGCTGGCCGTGCAGCGATGCGTTGGTGACGAGCTCGGTCACGACGAGACGGGCGTCGTCGACGAGCGCGGGCCGCTCCCCGGACAGTGCCTCGGTGACGAAGGCACGTGCCCGCGGCACGACATCTGCCTCGGCAGCGAGCGACAGCTCCACCGGCGACCGCACCCTGCCCTCACCCCCCTGTCACGGACTGTCACTCAGCCACAACAGTGTGCCGTCACTGCTGCTCGAGCGCCAGGTCAGGTCACCGAGGCGTCGTAGATGCTCTGGATCGAGGCGTCCAGCACGCGGTCGAACTCGGCCGGGCTCTGCTGAGCGGACAGTCCCTCGGTGAGGGCGCGGGAGAAGCTCGCGATCACTCCCGGGTTCCGCGTCAGCCGGGCGTCCGCCTGGTCGCGGGAGTAACCACCGGACAGCGCCACGACCCGGAGCACTCGGGCGTGCGCGAGCAGCGGCCCGTACAGCCCGTCCTGCTCCGGGAGCGTGAGCTTGAGCATCACCTGCTGACGCTCGTCGAGCTCGGACAGGGCGGTGAGCAGCTGCTCGGTCAGCAGCTCCTCGGCCGCGGCCTTCTGCGGGCTGTGGATGTCGACCTCGGGCTCGATGATGGGCACCAGGCCGGCGGCGAGGACCTCGCGCGCGACTGTCAGCTGCTGCTCCACGACGGCCCGGATACCGACCGGGTCGGCCAGCGCGATGACCGACCGCATCTTCGTCCCGAAGACGCCGTGTCCGAGGGCCCGGCCCAGCAGCGCGTCCAGGCCTGGGATCGGCTTCATCAGCTGGGCGCCGTCAGCCGACTCCGCCAGCCCCTTGTCGATCTTGAGGAAGGGCACCACCTGCTTGTCCTGCCACAGGTACTCGGCCGATCCCTTGCCCTCGACCTGGCGGTCCATGGTCATCTCGAACAGGATCGCCGCCAGGACGCGGTCGCCCGTGAACGCCGGGCTGGTGATGATGCGGCTGCGCATCTGGTGGATGAGGTCGTACATCTGCTCGTCGCTCGACCAGCTGCTCGCGTCGAGCCCGTACAGCGCGAGCGCCTTCGGGGTGCTGCCGCCGCTCTGGTCCAGCGCGGCGATGAAGCCGGGCGCGCTGCGCATCCTCTCCCGCATCTTGTCGTGCTGCTGTGCGTCCACGGCTGCTCCCTGTCGTTGGCTGGCCCTGGGCATCATGCCCAACCGCTCGCGAGGCCCGCCGAACGGAGCAGGCAGGAGGGGGCCGTTCGGCGTCGAAGTACTCCTCCACCCAGACGTCCCCAGCACCGGAGGTACCGCTTGTCCAGGCTCCGACCTGCCCTCCTGGCGGGTGCGGCTCTCGCCGCGTCCGTTCTCACCGTCCCGGCCCTCGCCTCCGTCACGGGGCCGAGCGCGACGCTCGCGACCCGGGTCCTCACCCGGGACACGCTCAAGCCCGCCTGGCTGGCGCACCCCGCCGGCGCACCTGCCGCCGGTGCCGCGTGGCACGTCGGTGTCAGCATCGCCGGCAAGGACGCCGCCGGCCTGAAGCAGCTCATGCACGACCAGTACGCGCCAGGCAACCCGGACTTCCACCGCTGGCTCACGCCCGCCCAGTACGCGGCCCGCTTCGGCGCCGACAAGGCCACCACCGCAGCCGTCACCCAGTGGCTGACGCGCGACGGCCTGCAGGTGCAGTACGCCGGCCCGGACGGCACCTACCTCACCGCCAAGGGGACCGTCGCCCAGGTCGAGAAGACCTTCTCGGTGCACCTCGGGAGCTTCACCGGCGCGAAGGGGACGCCGTTCGCCCACTTCGTCGCGAACACCACCGCCCCGACCGTGCCGACCGCCGTGAGCGCGGTCGCCGGCCTCGACACCCTGTCGGTCGCGCACACCGCTATCGCGCACAGCGCCTTCCCGCTGTCGGAGAGCACCTCGCCCGCCGACCTGTGGTCGGTGTACGAGCAGCCGTCGAACAACACCGGCCAGGGGACCTCGCTCGCCGCCTTCGGCTGGGGCAGCCCCGGCACCGTCGAGAGCGACCTGCGTGGCTTCGAGGCCGACAACAGCCTCCCGGCGATCCCCTTCACCGTGAAGCAGATCGGTACGCCCAACACGACCGACACGGCGGGCGTCATCGAGTGGGACCTCGACAGCCAGGCCGCCAGCGGCATGGCACCCAACGCCTCCGGGATGACCTTCTACTTCGCCAACGCCGGCAGCAGCGACCTGCTCGCTGCCGCCATCGACACCTGGGCCTCTGACCCTGCTGGTGCTGTCCAGGCCTCCGGCTCCTACGGGCTGTGCGACGCCTTCGGGATCCTCGGCACCTTCGACGCGCACGAGGCCGCCCTCACCAAGGCCGCTGCCGAGGGCCGGTCCTTCTTCGCCAGCACCGGCGACAACGGCTCCGGCTGCTCCGCCGCGGGTGCCGGCGTCAACGGCGGCACCATCGGTCCGGTCCCGTCGGCCGAGTACCCCGCGACCAGCCCCAACGCCATCGCTGTCGGTGGCACCGTCCTGACGACCACCGGCTCGCCGAAGCAGCGCGACACCGAGTACGCCTGGACCCACGGCGGCGCCGGCCAGTCCTACACCTACGCCGCGCCCGACTACCAGAGCAGCCTGGACCCGGAGTTCACGCTGATCGGCCGCGCGACGGCCGACGTGTCCGCGCAGTCCGGCGACCTGATCTCCGGTTACAACATCGTCAGCGGCGGAACCCGCGAGTCCGTCGGTGGCACCAGCCTGTCCGCGCCGCTGTGGCAGGGCATGTGGGCGCGGGTGAGCGCCGCTGCGCCCTCCGGCTCGGCCGGCTTCGCGAACCGCAGGATCTACCCGCTGGTGCAGGACGCGACGGCCTACGCCGCGACCTTCACCGACATCATCCTTGGCGCCGACGGCCTGTACACCGCGCTGCCCGGCTACGACCTCCCGACCGGCTTCGGCACGCCCCGGGTGACCGGGCTCGTGACGGCGCTCGACGGCACCACCACGCCGGTCTCCGGCGGGACGACGGGCACCGGCAGCACCCCGCCGCCGCCCCCGCCGGTCCTGCCCGCGTGCAGCGCCTACCCCCAGGTCACCGACGCCGCCGGTGACGGTACGCAGGTCGTGGCCGTCGACAGCGGCCAGCCGGCCCTCAACCAGGCCGACCTCGACGTCACCAGGGCGGGCGTCATCTGGGACGACACGGCGAAGGCCCTTTCGGCCGTCATCACCGTGGCCGACCTCGCGGCCGGCTCGACGCACGCCGAGAACACCCGCTACCGGTTGGTCATCAACGGCCAGCAGTACGAGCTCGGCGCGACCCGTGACGCCACCGGCGCCACCAGCTTCAGCTGGGGCACGATCGGGACGACCAGCACCACCTCGCTGGGCGCCCTGACCGGTTCGTTCGACGACGCGGCCAACACGATCACCGTCGTGCTGCCCGCCTCGACGTACGCCGCGGCGCTCCCCACGGCCGCTCCCCTGGGCTACGGCTCGACGGTCAGCGGCATGGACGTGCTGGCCCAGCGGGACGCGGTGGCGCTGACCCTGACCGCCGACGAGGCGAAGCTCGCGAACGACTGCGCGTACACCGTTCCCAGCCCCGCGACCACGGGCGGTACCGGCGACCCGGTGCCCGCCACCTGCCCGAATGACGGCAGCAAGGGCCAGGGCGCGGTGAACGGCAAGCCCGGCGACAGCGGCAAGGGCAACGCCTGCAAGACCACGTAGGACCGTCTGAAGGGAGGGCCGTCGGCGTTCGCCGGCGGCCCTTCTTCGTGCCCGACGCGTCGCTTCGTCAGCATTGGTGACGGTTCCGCGCCGAGCGCTCGGTCACCGCTACTCCGCGACGGGCCCGCGGGCCGTACGCTGCGAGAGCGCGGGGCACCGTCGCCGAACCTTGCTGACCCTGGGGGCACCTCGTGGAGAACGAACGCAGCGCGCTGGCGGACGCCCGCGATGCAGCGGCGGATGCTCGCGATGACCGTGCCGACGAGCGCGACGACGCAGCCGACGAGCGGGACCGGGCGGGGGACGTACGGGACGAGAGCGCCAGCGTCAGGGACGACCAGACGCTGGATCTCCTGGACCGGGCCGACCGTCGTGACCTCGCCGCCGAGCACCGGGACAGGATGTCCGAGCGTCGCGACGTCGTGGCCGGCGCCAGGACGCAACCGGCGCTGGACGACGCACGGCGCGACCGCAACCACTCTGCCGTCGACCGACTGCACTCCGGCTTCGACCGTGACGGCTCCGCGGGAGATCGCGCGGACTTCGTCGAGCGGCTCAACGAGGCGGCTGACCTGCGTGGTGCCATCTCGGAGGAGCGCTTCGACAGCGCCGTCGACCGCCTCGGTGCCCAGGTGGACCGGCTGAGCGCCGACGACGCACGACTGGTCGCGCGCCTGGACCGGGAAGAGCACTGACGAGGGGCCGTTCCTGCACGCGCACCTCACTAGAACGGTGGCTGGTCGTCGAGGCTGGGCTCCGTCGTCCAGCCGCGCTCGTTGAGCCATCGCCCGTCCCGCAGCTGGACGGTGTGCTTCCCCACGTGGATGTCCTGGTGCAACCGGTCGCATACCCCGACTGTCTCCTCCAGGCTGGTGACCTGGTCCTCGGCGAACCCGAGGATGTGGTGGGGCCGAAGGGGCCGTAAGGGATCGGGCAGTGCGGGGCAGCAGCCCTCGCCGACGCACCGCCCTCCGCCTTCGATGAGCAGTGCTCGTCGTTCCTCTGCCGTCAGGGTCCGTTGACCGTGGACCACGCGGAGCGCTTTGCCGCCGATCCCCAGGACGAAGGCACTGACGCGACTGTCGTCCCACCACCGTCGGACCACGCTCCGCGGGATCAGCGTGCCGCTGTCTGCCTTCGGCGGTGGCGCCCCGGGACGGCCGGCGATCGACTGCTCGCTAAGGGTCACGTGGATCTGCACGGGCGCCTTGCCCATCGTCCCGCCAAGGCCTGCGTCGAGGCACTTTTCCAGCAAGAGGGCGAAGGCATCGTGGAGCCGGGCTCGCTTGGCCCGCGGCAGCAGCTTCCCCTGAGCGGCCAAGGCCTGGCCCAGCGGGCCGAACAGCTCGTCGGCATCGACGTCCCCTGCGGCGCGCGCGGCCTCCCACGCTGCGGTGTCCTCGCTGTTGACCGGGTCGCCTGTTGCCATGGCCCGTAGGGCGACCCAG
>JAODNB010000394.1 GCA_025464795.1 Frankiales bacterium | reverse complement strand
CGTCGCTGGTCCAGACCTTCTGGCCGGTGACGAGCCAGCCGCCCTCGGTGCGCACCGCCTTCGTGCTGATGGCGGCCGCGTCCGACCCCGCACCCGGCTCCGAGAACAGCTGGCACCAGCGCAGGTCGCCCTCGAGGCTCGGCCAGGTCCAGCGCTCGCGCTGCTCGTCGTTGCCGGCCTGCACGAGAGTGAGAACGAGCCACTCCCCGATGCCGAGGCCCGGGCGCTCGATGCCGTCGAGCTCGGCCTCCACGACCAGCTGCTCCACGGGTCCGGCGCCGAGGCCGTACGGCCGGGGCCAGTGCGGGACGAGGTATCCGGACCGTGCGTAGAACCGTCGCCGCGCTTCCGGGGACTGCGCAGCGAGCTCGGCGACGAACGCCCGCACCGCGGTGCGGTGCTGCTCGGCCTCCTCGGGGAGCGCCAAGCCCAGCCGAGCCGTGACCCCCGCCTCGCGGAGGGCCAGGACCTCGTCGAGAGCGGCGTCGACCGAGCCGAACGAGGCGGCGAGCGCTGCTGCTCGGCGCAGGTAGAGGTGCGCGTCGTGCTCCCACGTGAAGGCGATCCCGCCGTGGATCTGGATGGACCCCTGGGCGCACCGCTGCGCCGCGGGGATCGCCGTGGCGAAGGCCATCGCGGCTGTGAGGTCGCGCTCTTGAGCCGGGTCGGACGTCGGGCGCAGGACGGCGTCCCACGCGGTGGCCGTCGCGAGCTCGGCGTCGGTGAGCAACGTGGCGCAGGCGTGCTTGATGGCCTGGAAGGAGCCGATCGGACGGCCGAACTGCTCGCGGAGCTTGGCGTACTCGGTCGCGGCCTTGGTGCAGGCGTGCGCGATGCCGGCGGCCTCGGCGGCCGCGAGCCCTCTGCTGAGACGACGGGCCGAGGCTGCCGCCCCCGACAGGACGGCGAGCGGCAGCACGCCGTCGAGCTCGACCCGGGAGCTGGGTCGCGTCCTGTCGAGCTGCTCCGGACCCGTGCGGACCTTCGCCTGCGAGGCATCCACGAGGACCATGTCCGGACCCACCAGCAGGAGGAGCAGGGAGGCAGTGGCCGCACCCGTGACCACTCCCGCGTCGCCCGAGACGCGTCCGTCCCTCAGCACCAGAGCGCCGCAGAGTCCGACCGCGGCCGGCGTCGAGCCGTCGGCGAGGCCAGGGATCCAGTCCGTGCCGTTGTTCTCCGCGAGCACCGCCGAGACGAGCGCGGTGGGCAGGAACGGTCCTGGGGCCACGACGGCACCGAGCTCCTCGACCACGATGGCCAGCTCGAGCAGGCCGTACCCCTGGCCACCCAGGTCCTCAGGGAGGTGGACGCCGAGCCATCCCGTCTTCGCCATCTCGTCCCAGAAGGGGGGCAGCTCAGCGGCTGCACCGTCGAGGGTGCGGCGGGCAGAGGCGAGGGCTCCGCGGGCAGCGAGGAAGCCGCGTACCGACTCGGCGAGCGAGACGTGCTCGTCGGTGATGGAGAGGGACATGCCGACCTTCCTGGTGGAACTCGCCCCGGAGAGGGCAATCGTCTAACGAACTTACCTCTTAGAGGGCCTGTTGCTGAAGGCCTCGATGCGAGCCCTGTGCTCGGGGGTCGAGATCAGCAGGGTGTTGGCCACCCGGTCGAAGTCCCGCGCCGAGACGCGATCGCCCCGCGCGGCCGCCGCGATCCCCAGCTTCGCCAGGCCCAGCGCCTCGCCGGACAGGGCCACGAGGCTGGCCGCGAACTCTGCCACCGCGGTCGGGAAGTCGGCGTCGGCGTGAACGGCGTGCACGAGCCCGATCGCCAGGGCCTGTGCTGCATCGACCTCGCGACCCGCCATCGCGATCCACTTCGTCCAGTGCGGGCCGATCAGAGGTACCAACCGGCTGATGCCACCCGAACCAGGGAGCACGGCGAGGTTCGCGATCTCCGGGAGCCCGAAGACCGTGCGGTCCGAGCAGAGCCGGAAGTCGCACGAGGCCGCAAGCTCCAGGCCGAAGCCGCGGCACGGACCCTGAGCCGCGAGGACGACGGGCTTCTCGATGGCCTCGATCTCGTCGAGCAGCAAGTGGATCCGGCGGTAGTTGCGGCGCAGGACCAGGCCCTCGCCACCCCCCTGCGCGGCCAGCGTGGTGATGTCCATGCCGGCGGTGAAGTGCCGTCCCTCCGCCGTGATGACGAGGACGCGGGCGCTCTCGTCCTCCCCGAGGTCGTGCACCGCGCTCTGGAGCGCCGCGAGCATGTCGGGCGTGACCGCGTTCAGCTTCTCGTCACGGGTGAACGTGACGGTCAGGACGCCGTTCTCGTCGGCCCTGCGCACCTCAGCCACGCCACTCCCTCCGCTGGTCCTGCGGCGACCCTACGGGACGCAGGGCGCGACAGCCAGCGCTCGTTCTGACATGACTGTATTCACGCTTGGCGCCGCGCCAGCAGGCCCACGAACCCACGATGTGGGCTAGCATCTGACACCAGTGTGTTCTAGCCGTACACCGTCCGCACAAGGAGCCATGACGTGGACCTGACCTTCACGCGCGAGGAGCAGGACTTCCGCGATGAGGCACGCACCTGGCTGACCGAGCACTTCCCCAAGGAGCCGCGGCCCCACGGGGGCACGGCCGTCCGCGACTACGACCTGGCCTGGCAGCGGACTCAGTACGACGGCGGCTGGGCCGGCGTGTCCTGGCCCACCGAGTACGGCGGCCGTGGCCTGCCCCTGCTCCAGCAGATGATCTGGTTCGAGGAGTACGCGAAGACCGGGGCGCCCGACATCGACGTCCGGTTCGTCGGGACGAGCCACGCCGGGCCGACGCTCATCGCCAACGGCACCGAGGAGCAGAAGGGCTTCCACCTGCCGAAGATCCTGCGCGGGGACGTCGCCTGGTGCCAGGGGTTCTCCGAGCCGTCCGCCGGATCGGACCTGGCCTCGCTGCGGACCTTCGCCGAGATCGACGGCGAGGAGCTCGTCGTGTCGGGGCAGAAGGTCTGGACCAGCTTCGCCCACCTGTCGGACTACCAGGAGCTCCTGGTGCGCACCGACCGCGACGCCGCCAAGCACAAGGGACTCACCTGGGTCATCTGCGACATGCGCTCGGCGGGCATGACGGTCAGGCCGATCATGACGATGGACCGCGACGACCACTTCTGCGAGGTCTTCTACGATGAGGTGCGCATCCCGATAGCCAACGTCGTCGGCACCATCAACGACGGCTGGCGCGTGGCGATGTCGACGCTGGCCTTCGAGCGCGGAACCGCGTTCACCGTGGGCCAGGTGCAGCTCGCCATCATGGTCGAGCAGCTGATCGAGCTCGCGGCGGAGCGCCTGGGCCCGGACGGCCGACGACCGGCCCTCGCCGACGAGGAGCTGGCGCGCCGGCTGGCGACCGTCCGTGCCGAGATCGCCGCACTGCGGGCCATGACCTACGCCAGCATCGCCCGCAACGCCCGACAGGCCCAGCCCGGCCCCGAGGGCTCCATGATCAAGCTCTACTACTCCGAGATCCGCCAGCGCCTGCTCCAGCTCGCCGTCGACATCCTCGGCCC
>JAODNB010000334.1 GCA_025464795.1 Frankiales bacterium | reverse complement strand
CGGCCCATCGAGGCCGTCTGCTCGGCCCAGCCGCCGAGCAGGACGTCGAGGGCGACGCCCCTGCTGATGAAGGTGTGGAGCGGGTGCTCGAGCGTCGAGCCCATCGCGCCGCAGACCTGCAGCGCGTTCGCGGCGGCCAGCTCGTGCGCCCGGCCCGCCTGGGCCTTTGCTGCTCGAGCCGAAGCAGGAGAGCCCTCGAGGAACGCCGCGAGGAGCAGCGACTGCGCGGCCGCGATCGCGACGTGGGAGTCCGCGAGTCGGTGCCGCACCGCCTGGAACGCGGCGATGGGAGCGCCGAACTGCGTGCGGCTGCTCGTGTGCTCGACGGCGAGCCGCAGCACCTCCCCGGCGGCGCCGATGAGCTCCGCGGCGAGAGCGCGGTGGGCGACGGCAACGGCGCCCGGCCAGTCGGCCGGGGAGCTCGCGGCGGGCGCTGGTCCGGTGACGGAGAACCAGTGCAGCGCGGGGTCGAACACCTCGAGCGGTGTCACGGTGAGCTCCTCGACGGGGACCAGGGCCACGCCTCCCTGGACGGGCACCGCGACGGTCGAGCCAGGGGCCGGCAGGTGCAGCAGCAAGCCGGACACCCCGGCCTGCCCCGAGGTCGGGCGGTCGCCCGTACGGGGAAAGGCGACGGCACCGGCCGGGACCTCGAGCGCGTCCAGGACGAGGCGGTCCAGCAGGGAGGTGGTCGCGAGGGCGCGACCGTGCTCGGTGAACAGCAGGCGGGTGGCGGTCGCAGGGTCGTCCGCGACGACGTCGTCCCAGCCGAGCTCGGTGAGCCGGGCGTCCACCCCCTCGGGTGGACCTGACAGCACGTCGCGCAGGGTTGTCGACAGCAGCTCGATCTGCTCGGAGTCCACGATCAGCCCTTCGGGAGGTTGAGGACGCGGTCGGCGAGGATGCCTCGTTGCACCTCGGCGGAGCCGCCGTAGATCGTGGTCGTCCGGCTGAACCACCACTCCTCGCGCCACCGGGACGCGGCGTCACCGAGGACGAACGCCGGTCCGAGCAGGGTGCGGGCCGCCGCCATGACGCTCTGCTCCGCAGCGCCGAGCAGCAGCTTGTCCGAGCTGGCCTCCGGCCCGACGGACTCGCCTGCGGCGAGCAACCGCACGGTCTCCAGGCTGCGGGCGCGCAAGGCGATGAGGTCGAGGTAGACGCTGCCGATAAGGCGCTCTGCCTGTTCCGTGGGAGCGACCTCGGTAGCGAGAGAGCGCAGCCGCTGCATGAGCGTCGACGCACGCTGCCACGCGTACACCGCCCGCTCGTACTGCAGCAGGAACATCGCGACCGCCCAGCCCTGGCCCTCTTCACCGACGAGGCGGTCCGGGGTGACGAGGACGTCGTCGAAGAAGCACTCCGCCAGCTCCGCGCGACCACTGGCCAGCTCGATGGGGCGGACCTCCACGCCAGGAGCGTCGACGTCGACCATCACCATCGTGAGCCCGCGGTGGCGGCTCTCCTGGGTGCCAGTGCGCACCAGGCACACCAGTCGGGTGGCCGTGGCGCCGTGGCTGGTCCAGGTCTTGTGCCCCGAGAGCCGGTAACCGCCCTCCGCAGGGGTCGCGCGGCAGCGCAGGGCTGCCAGGTCGCTGCCGGCCTCGGTCTCGGAGAAGCCCTGGCCCCACCACGCCTTTCCGGACAGGAACTCGGGCAGGTACTTCGCGGCCAGCTCCGGGGCGAACTTCACCACCGGAGCACCGAGGGTGGTGAGCAGGCCGTACTGCCCGCTGGCCGGCATCCCGGCGGCACCCAGCTCGTCGAACAGCACCGCGCAGTGCCGGACGTCGCCGCCCAGACCTCCTGCTGCGATGGGGAACCCGTACCTGCCGAAGCCTGCGTCGTACAGCTCCCCGATCATCGCGGCGGTCTCCGCCATCTCGCCGGGGACGTCCTCGACGTAGAGGTCGCGCCACCGGTCCATGCGCGGTTCGGCGAGGAACTGCTGCAGGTCCTTGCGGAAGCCCGCGAGGTCGTTCGCGTAGTCGGCCATCTAGAAGTCCGTCCCGCCGTCGATGTTGACCAGGGCTCCGGTGAGGTAGCCGGCCTTGGGGGAGAGCAGGAACGCGGCGAGCTCGCCGACCTCCTCGGGCTTGCCGGGTCGGCCGAGCGCGACGCTCATGCCCCACTCGGTCGCCATCAGCGTCTCCAGTGCGGTGTCGTACGGCAGGCCCTTGGCCTCGGCCATCATCGCCCGGATCTGCGTCAGCGCCGCCGTCTCGATGACGCCGGGGGCGATGCAGTTCGCGCGGACTCCCTGCGCGCCGTAGGCCTTCGCGATGCCCTTGGTGAAGACGGCGACCGCACCCTTGAGGACGCCGTAGGCGGAGCGGTTCGCGTGCGGGCTGTGGATCGAGTACGCCGCCGTCGTCACGACGGTGCCTGCGCCGCGCTCCACGAGGACGGGCAAGGTCGCGCGCACGGCGCGCACCGTTCCCATCAGCACGTCCTGGAACGCCTCCTCCCAGACCTCCTCCGGAGCATCCGCGGGCTGGTGCCCGGCGAGGCCGGTGAAGACGGCCACACCGGCAAGGTCAGCGAGTCCGGCACGAGCCTGCGCGACGACGTCGCGCTCGGATCCCATGACGCTCAGGTCCGCGACCACCGGGACCACCGTGACGCCGTGCGCCTCGGACAGCTCGGCTGCAGCGTCCTTGGCGCGGGCGTCGTCCCGTCCGACGATCGCGAGCTCGGCTCCCTCCGCGGCGAGCACCCGTGCGGTGGCCAGCCCCATGCCGGCTGTGCCGCCGACGACGAGGAAACCACTACCGCGTACACCGAGATCCACAGCCGCTCCCTAGGATGAGGTAGATGTTCATGCTAATTGGTCGCTCGTCGGTGCAGTATGGGTACCTTCCCGCGCGCACCGCAACCTTGGAGATCCGATGACGGACAACGTGGACCTGGCGGCCGTGCCGGCCTACCTGCACGGGCAGACCTACGAGCAGATGCAGCCGGGCTCGCGGTTCCGGACGGCGGGCAGGACCATCACCGAGTCCGATCTCATCAGCTTCGTGACCCTGGCCGGTCTCATCGAGCCGCTGTTCCTCGACGAGGCCGGCTCGAAGAAGGAGGGCTACGCCGGGCGGCTGGTGCCCGGCACCCTGACCTTCGCCTACGCGGAGGGGCTGGTGATGCAGACCGGGGTCCTGCACAACACCGGGATGGCCTTCCTCGGGACCACCTTCGAGGTTCAGGGACCGGTCTTCGTCGGGGACACGATCAGCGTGGTGGTCGAGGTGCTCGAGTCCCGGGCCACCAAGGCGGGGGGACGTGGGATCGTCACCACCCGCAACACGGTGGTCACCGGTGCCGGCGCCGCTGTCCTCGTCTACGAGCCGAAGCGGATGGTCCGAGGTGCTTGAGGCACCGCGGGCTCCCTACGCGGAGGAGGACCTCGGGCTCCTCGACGTGCTGGCCCTCGACGACCTCGGTGGGAACCGGTTCGCGAGTCGCGTGACCTATGACAACAACTGGCGGTTGTACGGGGGGCAGGTCTGCGCTCAGGCCCTCATGGCCGCGGGCGCGACCGTCGACCCGGCCCGACACCCCCACTCGCTGCATGCCTACTTCCTCCGCATGGGAACGCCTGCGCACCCGGTCGAGATCGCCGTCGAGGTGGACCGGGACGGTCGGTCCTTCTCGGCGCGCCGGATCGCCGTTCGCCAGCGCGGTGAGCTGATCCTCACGATGTCGATGTCGTTCGCGCTCCCGGACACCAGGGCCGTCGACGACGACCACGTCCTCGTCTTCCCTGAGGTCGAGCCGCCGGCGGCTGCCGGTCGGCCGCTGGTCCTCGTGGACTTCGAGCAGAGCATCCCGTCGCAGACCCACCCGCTGCACTCCTACCCGACCCGGCACTGGCTGCGCTGCACCGCGGACCTGCCGACCAGCCCGCTCGTCGACGCGGCGGTCATCACCTACCTCAGCGACCTGTGCACCGGCCACGACGCGTTGGCCTCCTCAGGCGATCGGGCGCAAGCCACCCTCGACCACGCGGTGTGGTTCCACCGGCCGGCAACCCCGCGGGACTGGCTGCTCATCGACCTGAGGTCCCGTGGTGTCAGCAGCGGTCGCGGGCTCTACACGGGCGACATCTGGGACACGTCGGGAACCTTGGTGGCGTCGTTGGCGCAGGAGACGCTCTACCGCGAGAAGCGCTAGCCGTGCCCTCCTACGAGCTGCCCGTCACCCATCGTCCCCACCGCGACGGCACGCCGGTCACCAACAGGCACGTGCCCTACTACCTCGCGGCTGAGGTGTTCGCCCTGGCCTGGGAGCAGAGCCTGCGGGACCTCGGCCCGGACCTGCTCAGCTCGAAGGACGTGGCCGTCGTCCACGCCGAGTTCAACTACCTCCACGAGGTGTTCGTCGGGACCGTCGTCATCACCGTGGGCGTCGAGAAGGTCGGGGCCAGCTCGATCCGCTTCGGCCTGCAGCTCGAGCAGGGCGGGAGGCTGGCGGCGCACGGCACAACGACCGTCGTGCACACCGACGAGGGCCGCACGCGGTCGGTCCCGCTCTCCTCGGCGCAGCGTCGCGCGCTCGAGTCGGTCAGGGGTGGAGCTGCGTGAGACCTGCCCTCAGCTGATCGGGGAAGGGCGTGGCACCGGCGTCCGTCACGAACACCATCACCGTCTCTGCGAGCGCGACGCACTCCCCGTGCTGCCACGCAGCCTGGTGCTCGACGGCGGAGCTGGTGCCGATGGAGTGGACCTTGGTGCGGACGTGCAGCGGCGTCCCGGCGTGCGCCTCGCGGAGGTAGTCGACCGCCACCCGCGCCACCAGGAAGCGCCCGGAGTGCGCCGCCATGATCTCCATGAGCCCGATCCGCAGGTGGGCCTCGTAGCGGGACTGCTCGAAGAAGCGGCCGAACGCGACGTTGTTCAGGTGCCCCCCGGTGTCGAGGTCGCCGTAGAAGATCGGGAGGTCGTGACCGGGACCGGGGTAGTGCGCCACGTCGAGGCGCTCAGCGGGCCAGCGGCTCATGCTGCGCCGCCCGGGACGAGCAGGACCTTGACGGCCTCGCGCGCGTCCATCGCGGCGTAGCCCTGCGCGACGTCCTCCAGTGGCAAGGTGCTGTCGAACACGGCACCGGGGCGAAGGTCTCCTGAGAGGACCTCGGTCAGCAGCTCCGGGATGTAGGAGCGGACCGGTGCCACTCCACCACGCACGCCGATGTTGTCGCCGAACAGCTGCCGAATGGGCAGCTCCGCGCCGTACGGAGCACCGACGTAGCCGATCATCCCGCCCGGGCGCACGCTGCCGACGGCCTGCTGCATGGACTCCTTCGTGCCGACGCACTCGAGCACCGCGTCCGGCCCGATGCCGCCGAAGAGGTCCTTGATCCGGGCGATGCCCTCCTCGCCGCGTTCCTCGACGACCTCCGACGCGCCGAACGTCCGGGCGATCGCCTGCCGCGAGGCATGCCGTGACATGACGACCACCTGCTCGGCACCGAGGCGACGGGCAGCCAGGACGGCACAGAGCCCGACAGCACCGTCGCCGACGACGACCACGGAGGAGCCCGGTCGCACACCGGCAACGAGGGCTGCGTGATGCCCCGTTCCCATGACGTCGGACAGGGTCAGCAGGTCGGGGAGCTGAGCGGGGTCGGGGGCCTCGGGGACGGGCACGAGCGTCCCGGCGGCGAGCGGCACCCGGACGGCCTCGCCCTGCCCCGCGTCCGACGTTCCGGTGGCGCCCGGGGTGCCCCAGTTCCCTCGGGACAGGCACGACGTGTGCACTCCCCGCACGCACAGCGGGCAGGTCCCGTCGCTGATGGTGAAGGGAGCGATGACGAAGCTCCCGACAGAGAGCCCTCGGACGTCGTTGCCGACCTCCTCGACCACGCCCACGAACTCGTGACCGATGCGCACCGGACCCGGCCGCTCGGCAACCCCCCGGTAGGGCCAGAGGTCCGAGCCGCAGATGCACGCTGCTGTCACGCGGACCACGGCGTCGGTCGGCAGCTCGATCCGCGGATCGGGGACGTCCTCGACGACGATGTCGCCAGGCGCGCGGAGCACGGTCGCCTTCATCAAGCCCACCTTCCTGAGGGGGTGTTCTTCTGACAGTTCAGGGGCACACTGGCAGGAGCGGGCCGTTTCCGCCTAGAGGAGTCAACAGTGTCCGGTCTCGACACCAGCCAGGTCATCACCGACGAGTTCGTCCTGCACGAGGGACACGTCCACGCCGAGCAGAAGAAGGCGGAAGAGGAGGAGGCCCACCGCAAGGCGGCCGAGGCCGCCAAGAAGGACTGAGCTCCTTCACTGCCGCAGCCGGGCACGGTGCTCGCCGTACACGACGCCCAGGAACCGACCGGCGGCGTGCGCGGCGGCCTGCGCGCGGGGCGAGCTGAAGATGTCGAACGTGTGCTGGGCGTCGCGAAGCTCGGCGAACGCGACCGGCTGCTCCGACACTGCTCGCAGCTTGGGGACGAAGTAGCGCGACTGCCGGGGCGAGACCATCGTGTCGTTGGTGCCGACCGAGACCAGGAACGGCGGCGCGTCCGCCCGCACCTGGCGCAGCGGTGACGCCATCGCGAACGGCTTCGGGTCGTCGGCCCACTTCACCTTCATCACCGTGCGCTGCAGGTGCGGCAGGAAGATCTTGCCGCCGGTGTCGACCTCGTCGCTCCAGTCGTACACGCCGTAGAAGGGCAGGGCCGCCTGCACGCGGGTGTCCGCGTCCTCGAACCCGGGCTGGTAGGCCGGGTTGTCCCAGGTGAGGGCGGCGAGAGCCGTGAGGTGGCCCCCCGCAGAACCACCGGAGAGGGCGATGAACGAGGGGTCGCCCCCGTACTCCTCGATGTTCGCCTTGACCCAGGCGATGGCCTTCTTCACGTCGATGACGTGCGCCGGCCAGAGGTGCTTCGGCGCCAGTCGGTAGTTGATGCAGACGCAGACCCAGCCCTGCTCGACGAGGTGGCTGAGCAGCGGGTAGGCCTGCCCGGTCTTCTTGCCCATGACCCAGGCGCCGCCGGGGATCTGGATGAGCACCGGCGCGCGGTCACCGGGCTTGAGGTCCTTGGGGCGCCAGATGTCGAGGAGGTTGGCCTTCCCGGCGTCGCCGTAGGACAGGTCCGTCTCGTGGACGTGCCGGGCGCGCACCCGGAGCATCTGGGCCACGCCGGCCCGACGGCCGGCTGCGGAAGGGCGCGGGTGCACAACGCGCTGCGGGTAGTCGGCACCGAGGGCCTCGACGAGCGCGGCCTCGTACACCGCCTCGGCCTGACGGGCCCGCACGTGCAGGAGCACCAGCCCCACCCAGGAGGCGAGCGACAGCGCCAGCCCGACGAGACCGGCGGGCTCGTCGAGGACGCCGAGCGGGAGGACCGCTGCGCTGAGCACGACCTGCAGGACGAGCACATGGAGCGGGAGCTCGGACGTCGGCCAACCGGCCGCGTAGGACATGACCGCGAACGGTCCCCGGCGGCTCAGCGGACGGAAGGCGTTGACGGTGCTCAAGGCGCCCGCGGCACTCGCGACGAGGTACCAGCTGGAGGCGTCCATGGAGGGCACATTACCCGGGTGCAATCAGATAGAGGAAAGATCGACGTTGACCCGCTACTGTTCGTGCGTGGCTGAAGACCGCTTTGTCGCTCCCGGCCTGCGCTACCTCGCGCTCGAGAACCGCTTCTTCGCGGAGAGCGCGCTCCTGCGGGCGGCCCGCCCGCTGCTGCAGCGCACGGCCTCAGACCCGCACGCGGTGCTCGTCCTGCCCGGGCTCGGGTCGACCGACCGGTCGACGCGCCCGCTGCGACGGGTGCTGCGCCAGCAGCACCACTGGGTCCATGGCTGGAACCTGGGGCGGCACAAGATCTGGACCCGCGAGAGCGTCGCCGAGGTCGAGAACCGCCTGGAGGAGCTGCACGCCCGCTACGGCGCTCCGGTCAGCCTCATCGGCATCAGCGCCGGCGGCATCCTGGCCCGTGAGCTGGCGCGTGCGCACCCCGAACGGGTGCGTCAGGTCATCACCGTGGTCAGTCCCTTCCGGCACCGTGACGGGGACGACAACCGGATCGCACGGCTGCTCTCGCGCGTCGCGCCAGGGGACAGCGACCACTTCCGGGAGCTGCCTCGTGAGGACGACCGACCGCCGCTGCCGATGCCCGTGACCTCGATCTTCTCCCGGTCCGACGGGCTCATCGACTGGCGCAGCTGCCTGGAGACCCCAGGACCCGGCAGAGACAACATCGAGATCAGGACCAGCCACTTCGGGGCTGCGGCCAACATCGCCACAGCCATCGCCGTGAGCGAGCGGCTGAGCTGCCCCGTCGACGACTGGCACCCCTTCGTCCCGCCCAAGGGCACGAGTGTGCTGTTCCCCGGCCGCCGTGCGCTGAACAACGCGTCCTGAAGCTCAGGCTGGGGCTCGCACTGGCGGTTGTGGCGCTCCCGGACAGCCCCGGACGCTGAGCCCCGGTCTCGCCCGGCTGACTGTTCGCCCTCGCGCGGCCAGCTTCAGGCTCACGCCCGCACCATCACCCGGGAGCGCGCCTGATCCCTCAGAGCTCGGTGGGCCAGTCGTGCAGGGTGTCGACGAACTGCTGCCGGATGGCCGCGACATGGGCGCCCATCGTCTTCGCGGTCCAGTCGGTCGTCGGCACGGCCGGCAGGACCGCCACCTGCACGGTGCCGGAGCGCATCATCGTGGCTGACGAAGGACCCAGGACGTCGGCGTTGCGCAGCACCACGGGCACGATCGGGACACCGGCCTGCATGGCGACGTGGAACGCGCCCTTCTTGAACGGCCCCAGCTCACCGGTCTTGGACCTCGTGCCCTCAGGGGCGATGGCGAGGGACACGCCCTCCCGGAGCCGGTCGACCAGTGGCTGCATCTGCTCGATGGCCTTGGCGGTGTCGTCCCTGTCGAGCATCACGGCGTCCAGCGCCCAGCCGAGCAGCGCACCGACCGGGTTCTTCCCGATCTCCTTCTTGCCGACGCCGCTGACACCACCGCGGACGACCTTGGTCACGATGAAGGAGTCGAAGTTGGTCAGGTGGTTGTGCACGAACATGCACGGCCGATCGGCATGCGCGTTCGCCACTCCGAGGGCCTCCACGGTCACGCCGTTGACCCCGAGCAGCAGGTCGACCCAGGCGGGGTAGCCGACGTCGACCCCTGCGCGCTTGCTGCCCTTGGCCACGCCGACCGCAACCCCCAACGCGGCAGCGGGGACGATGCCCGCGGTGCCGATGATGTTGCGGGCCTTCATCTGCAGGTTGGAGCCGCTGCTGCGGCTCGTGAGAGCCAGCACCGGCCAGCCGCGACGGCGGGCCACCGCGCTGAGGCGGCCGCCCGGGTTCACCGCGCGTGGGTGCCCGACGAGGTGCAGGAGCGGCACGTCCTCGTCGCCGTCGGCGTAGGCGAAGCTCTGCGCCAGGTCGATGCCGTGCTCGCTCGCGAAGACCTGCACGGCGTCGGCCTTGCCCGGGCCCCAGGGGGCCGTGCCGAGGACCTTGCCGCTGAGCACGCCATCGACCACCTCGAGGCGGGTGCACACGACGTGCTCGACACCGAGGACCGCGGCCATCGGCTCGATCTGGTAGCTGGTGGCGGAGGAGGTGAGCACGACGGTGTGACCGCGCCGAAGGTGCTCCCGGACGAGGTCGCGCATCTCCGGGAAGGCGCGCTTGCCGATCGAGGACTCGAACAGCTGCCGGCCGAGCTCCTGCATCTCCTCGTGCGTCTTGCCCTGCCACGACCTGGCGTTCAGCGACAGCATGTCGGCCAGGTGGGCGCGGCCTGCGGCTGCTTCGACCGTGAAGGCGAGCAGGCGCAAGACCTCGCCGACCGAGACCTGCCGGCTGCGCAACCGGCTCTTGCTGAAGTCGGCCGCGGAGTAGCCGGCGATCAGGGTGCCGTCGAAGTCGAAGAAGGCGCCCACGGCGGGGGACTCCGGCGCCTGCCGGACGTCCTGGACGGTGCCAGGCAGCGGCGCGGTCATGTCTCGCTCCCCAGCTTGAGCAGCTCGTCGAAGGACGCGTTCACGCACGCGAGGAGCTGGTCCACGTCGGTGACCGCGTCGGCGTCGACGTTGAAGGCGATGTCGCAGGACCCGTCAGCGGTGGTCATGACGACCATCATGGCCGCACCCGCAAGGGGGCCGAACCCGTGGAACCCGATGATGCGGGCGTCACCGAGGTAGACCGGGTAGGGGTAGCCGGCGATGTTGCTGATCTGGCAGTCGGTCGTCGCGAGGTTGCCCGCAAGGGCAACGG
>JAODNB010000389.1 GCA_025464795.1 Frankiales bacterium | reverse complement strand
GTGGGTGACAGCCGCGGTGCGGGCTGGGCCCTGCAGCACCTGGCGTGGAGCGCGACCACCCGAGGGGACTACCGGCGCGCCGAGACCGCTCTCGAGCAGGCGGCTGACGTCTTCACCGAGCTCGAGGACACCGGAGGCCTTGCGTGGGTCGCCGGCACGGAGGGCTTCGTGCGGCTGCTCGAGGGCCGGTTCGCCGAGACCAGGGACCTCGCCGGGTCTCTCATCGTGGCGGGGGAGGCCGCCCGGGACCGGTGGGGCGTCGCAGCCCTGCTGACCATCGACGCGGTTGCCGCCGCTGAGCTGGGGGACGTGGTCGTCGGTGCTGCGGAGGCAGAGCGCGCCCGCGTCCGCTTCGCGGAGGACGGTGACGCCTGGGGAGAGTCTCTCGCCCTCGTCGCCGCCGGTATCAGCGCCCGCGGGGCCGATCTGCCGGAGCGGGCGATCGCCTTTCTCGACCGGGCCGTCGAGCTGTCCCAGCGCGGCCGGCACCCGCTGACCGGAGCGCTCGCCCTGGTCGCCAAGGGCTACTGCCTGCTCGACATCGACGACCTCGATGGCGCCGAGGGCTGCGTGTGGCAGGTGAGTGCGAGCCTTGCCGGTCTGGACCTGCAGCCGCACGCTGCTCTCGGTGCGCGCGTCCTGCTTGCCCAGGTGCTCCGGCGTCGGGGTCAGCTCGAGGAGGCGCTTGCCGAGCTCGACGCCGCGCTGGCCGCGGCTGCCGACAGCCCAGGACTGCTGTTCCCCCGGCGACAGGCCCTTGCCCACCGCGCGGGCACGCTGCTCGAGCTCGGGCGCGTCGAGCAGGCCGTGGCAGGTGCTCGGGAGGCGCTCGCATCGCCTGCCGAGGACGTCCGTTCGCAGGTCCTGGCGCTGCGCGCCCTCGGCTCGTCACTGCGTGCCGCAGGTCAGGAGGCCGAGGCCGTGGCGGCCCTCACGCGCGCGGTCGAGGTGGCCAGGTCTACGGGGCAGCGTTCCGAGGTGCAGACCTCCGAGCGGCTGCTCACGTCTGGCAGGCTCGACCGATGACGTCGACGGACCTCTTGGCCCTGGCGCCGGACTGGGTCACGCTCCGCAGCGCGACCGAGGACGGCAGCCCGATCGTGGTGCTCGTCGATCGAGCCGTGGCGAGTGCCGCCCCCTTCGCCGACTTCCCCCTGCAGTACGGGGTCGCGGTGCAGTACGGGGACACCCCTGACGGGCTGCCGACCGACACCGAGCTGCCGTCGTTGCGGGCGCTCGAGCAGCGCCTCGTCGACGCCGCGGCCGGCCAGGCGCGCCTGGTGGCCGTCATGACGCTCGAAGGCGTGCGCGAGTGGGTCCTCTACGCGAAGAGCACCGAGTGGGCCTTGCCGTTCGTGGACGCCGGGCTCTCGGTCGTCTCGGGCGAGGACCCGACGTGGCACGGCCTGCGCGAGCTGTCCGGCGGGGTCTGACCCCCGTACCGTCCGGGGTCAGCGGGCGCGTCGGGCCAGGCGCTCGCCGTCGAGGATCGTCAGCGCCCGCGAGTCGACGCGGACCCAGCCGCGTGACGCGAAGTCGGCAAGGGCCTTGTTGACCGTCTCGCGGGAGGCCCCGACCAGCTGGGCGAGCTCCTCCTGCGTGAGGTCGTGGTGCACGCGCAGGCCGTCCGGCTCCTCCGACCCGAAGCGCTCCGACAGCGCGAGCAGCTGCTTGGCGACCCGGCCGGGGACGTCGGTGAAGATGAGGTCGGCGAGCGCGTCGTTCGTCCGGCGCAGTCGACGTGCGAGTACGCGCAGCAGCTGCTCGGCGATCTCGGGGCGGTTGGTGATCCATGGCCGCAGCGACGTGTGCGCCAGCGAGGCCAGTCGCGCGTCGGTGACCACGGTGGCCGTGGCGGTCCGCGGGCCGGGGTCGAACAGCGACAGCTCGCCGAACATGTCGGAGGGGCCCATGACCGACAGCATGTTCTCGCGACCATCAGTGGCGCGCCGCCCGATCTTCACCTTGCCGGTCAGGACGATGTAGAGCGTGTCGCCCTGCTCCCCCTCCGTGAAGACGGCCTCGCCCCGGCCGTAGTCGCCGAAGTCCAGGGACGCGGCGACCGCCTCTGCGGCCTCTTCTGCGATGCCCTGGAAGAGCCCCGCCTTAGCCAGGACCTCGTCCACGCTCAGTGCCTCCTGCGTAAGTTCCGTCTGCCTTCCGGGGAAGTCTCGCAGATCACACTCAGGAGCGCGTGCGCCCGGGTATCAGGCGTGAGAGGCGTCGCCGCCTGCGGTACCTCTCGAGAGCGGGGGCGTAGCCCTCGCTGACGAAGGTCTCGACCTCCTCCGGGCTGGCTGTCTCGAGGAAGCTCTCGAGCTGCTCGGACACCGCGTCGACGCGCAACGGACGCTCGACGCGCTCCATCGAGAGCATCAGGAGCAGCAGGAACAGCGGGAGCAGGAGCCCCAGCAGCAGGATCGACACAGGGGTGAGGCTACGCCGGGATCGCGCGCCGTCCAGGCTGCACGGGGAGGGCGGCCAGGCACAGCCCGGGCTCGTCGCGGTAGCGGGCGATGAGATCCGACGTGGCCGCGCCGAGTCGCCGGTGCAGCGCGGCGCGGTACTCCGACAGCTGGCGCTCCGCGGCGTCGAGGTCGTGCTCGAGCCCGGCGATGGCCTCCGCGTCGGAGGGGTCCACCTGGCGCTCCCACAGCCCGGCCAGGTCCGGGAGCGGCGGGACGTCGTCCATGGGGACGATCTCGACGAGGGCGGACCGGCCGGCCCCGACGCGGGCGTCGGTGAGCACGGGCTTGAGGTTCTCGCTGACGAGGTCGCTGCCGGCGCGCACCACGTCCAGGCGGGCCTGGATGATGCGGCGCCAGTAGGAGACGTTCGCCTCCTCCGCCGTCAGGCGCGTGCGGTACTCACGCAGGCCCTGGAGCGTCAGGTGGGCGTGCTCGTCGCTCCGCACAGGGGCGGGACGGACCGGGTGCTTCCGGGGTGCGGAAGCGGCAGCAGCGCGTGGGCTCTGCAGGTCCATGGGTTCTCCTCGATCATGATCACTCTCTGTGAGCGATGTTGAAGCCGTCGTCACGTTCCGTGCCTTCCTTGAGAAGGATCACCTGGACGGACGAGTACGTGGGTGGCGCCATAAGGTCGGGTCATGCCCGTGCGAGCCCAGCCCGACGAGACTCCGCTCGCCCGCACGCGGCGGGCGCGCAGGACGAACAAGGAGCTCGCCGCGCTCTACCCCGACGCCCACTGCGAGCTGGACTTCACGACACCGCTCGAGCTGGCGGTGGCGACCATCCTCAGCGCTCAGTGCACGGACAAGCGCGTGAACGAGGTGACCCCCTCGCTGTTCCGGACCTACCGGACCGCGAAGGACTACGCGGAGGCCGACCGGACGACCCTCGAGGACCAGATCCGCAGCACCGGCTTCTTCCGGAACAAGACCACCTCCCTCATCGGGCTCGGGGCCGCGGTCGTCGAGCGTCACGACGGTGAGCTGCCCGGACGGCTCGAGGACCTGGTGAAGCTGCCCGGGATCGGCCGCAAGACCGCGAACGTCATCCTCGGCAACGCCTTCGGGGTGCCGGGGCTCACGGTCGACACCCACTTCGGCCGCCTCGTCCGCCGCTTCGGCTGGACCACCGAGGAGGATCCGGTGAAGGTCGAGCACGCGGTGGCGACGCTCATCGACAAGCGCGAGTGGACGATGTTCAGCCACCGCGTGATCTTCCACGGGCGGCGGGTCTGTCACTCCCGCACCCCGGCGTGCGGAGCCTGCGCCATCGCCAAGCTCTGTCCCTCCTACGGCGAGGGCGAGGTGGACCCCGTCCGAGCGGCCAAGCTCGTGCGCACGGCGGAGTTCTTCAAGCCCGGTACGCCGGCGTGACCCGAGCCCGGTGGGTCGCTCTCTTCGCGGTGGCCGCGGCGGTCGTCGCCGCCTTCGTCTTGGGGTCCGGCGGTACGCACAAGCCCTCGGCGAAACCGGTCGACCTCGCTCCGCTGCGGGCCGCCGCCGCCCTCACCCCCTGCCCCACCGGCGTGAGCCCTGCTCTCCCCGCGCTCACGCTGTCCTGCCTCGGTGGCGGATCGCCGGTCAGCCTGCGGGGTGCACCGAGCGGACCGACCTTGGTGAACGTGTACGGCTCGTGGTGCGGTCCGTGCCTGGAGGAGATGCCGCTGCTGGCCTCCTTCTCCAAGGGGGCCGCCGGCAAGGTCTCACTTCTCGGGATCGACACCGAGGACGACCCACGGATGGCCCTGAGGTTCGCGAAGGACGTCGGGCAGACCTGGAACGCGCTCGTTGACGACGACGGCGTCGTGATGCGCAAGTACGCCCCTGGTCCGCCGATCACCCTGTTCGTCGACGCGGCAGGGACCGTCGTGCACGTGAAGGTGGGGGCCCTCAAGGACGTCGCGGAGCTCCGCTCGCTGACTGCGCGCTACCTGAAGGTCAGCGTGTGATCCCCGACTGGTTGAGGCCCCTCGCGGACGCCATCCCGACGGTGCAGGCGGAGCACTTCTCGCGCGTCCTGCCGCCGCCTGAGGGTGGTCGCGACAGTGCTGTGCTGCTGCTGTTCGGCGAAGGCGTGGACGGCCCCGACCTGCTGCTCATCGAGCGCGCGCACACCCTGCGCAAGCACGCCGGTCAGCCCGCTTTTCCCGGCGGGGCAAGGGATCCCGAGGACGCCACCCTCGTCGACGCCGCGCTGCGGGAGGCGCACGAAGAGGTCGGGCTCGACCCCGCCTCAGTGGACGTCATCGGCGTGCTCCCGGCGCTGTACCTGCCGCCGAGCGGGTTCGTGGTGCATCCGGTCGTCGCCTGGTGGCGCGAGCCGCACCCGGTCCACGTGGTCGACGAGGCGGAGGTCGCAGCGGTTGTGCGGGTACCCCTCGCAGAGCTCGCCGACCCGGCGAACCGGCACCGGGTGGGGCACGTGAGCGGTCTGGTCGGACCGGCGTTCCGGGTGCGGGATCTCATGGTCTGGGGCTTCACGGCCGGTCTGCTCGCCGGTGTCCTCAGCCTCGGGGGGTGGGAGCGGCCGTGGGACGAGGACGACGTCCGGGAGCTGGACCCGGAGACCCTGCGCCTGGCGATGAGAACATGGCAGCCGACCAACCCCGGATGAGGAGCACCACCGTGAAGCGCACCCTGACCCCCCGTGCGACCCTGACCGTCGTCCTGCTGACGGCCGCCTGCAGCAGCGGCTCGTCCGCCGCCTCGAAGGACTCCGGCTCCGTGACGGCCGCAGGTGCCGCCGGCGCGCAGACCGCGACCGTCGGCATGACCGACTCCTTGGCCTTCGCTCCTGCCACCGTCAAGGCGAAGGTGGGCACCCTCACCCTGTCGGCGAAGAACGAGGGCAACACCCCGCACAACCTGACGTTCGACGACCCGGCCCTGGGCAAGACGGGCACGATCAGCGGCAAGGAGACCAAGGACGTGGTCGTGACCTTCGACCAGGCCGGCACGTTCGCGTTCACGTGCACGTTCCACGAGGGGATGAGCGGCAAGGTCATCGTGACAGCCGCAGGGACGGCTGCAGGGACAGCGCAGTGACGCTGTCGGCATAGGCTCGCGCGATGCACGGAGACCTGCTCGACATCCTCCTGCTCTCGGCGTCCCTGCTGTTCGGGGTCTCCGGCTACCGGCAGGGCTTCGTGGTCGGTGTGCTGTCGTTCGTCGGGTTCCTCGGCGGCGGCGTCCTGGGCGCCACGTTCGCCCCCAGCCTGGCCCGCACGTCCCCCTTCGACCGGCTGCCGACGACGACGACCGCGATCGCGTTGGTGTTCCTGCTCGCCACGGTCGGCCAGATCGCGGCGACCTTCGTCGGATCGGCTCTGCGCAACCGGCTGCTCTGGAAGCCTGCGCGCGTCGTGGACGCGTTCGCCGGCGCCGGTGTCAGCGTCGTGTCCCTGCTGCTTGTCGCCTGGCTGGTCGGGACGGCGGTTGCCTCTTCGCCCTTCACCGGGCTGGCGTCGCAGGTCCGTCGCTCGCAGGTCCTCGACGTCGTCGACAAGGCTGTTCCCGGCGGCGCCAAGAGCCTGTTCGCCTCCTTCCGCAAGCTCATCGACGACCGTGGCTTCCCGGAGGTCTTCGGCAACCTGGTCCCGACCCGGGTGCGGCCTGTCGATCCCCCTGATCCGGGGCTCGCGCGGTCGGCGGTCGTCACTGCGTCGCGGAGTCGCATCTTCAAGATCACTGGTGTGGCGAGCTCCTGCTCGAAGCGCATCGAGGGCTCCGGCTTCTTGTTCGCACCGGGCCGCGTCATGACCAACGCCCACGTGGTCGCCGGTGTGAAGAGCCCGAACGTCGAGGTCGGCGGGCGCCTGGTGCGAGCGACTGTCGTGCTCTACGACCCCAACCGCGACATCGCGGTGCTGCTCGTGCCCGGTCTCGACCTGCCGCCCCTTTCCTTCAGCGAAGCAGCCGCCAAGACCGGCGACAGCGCGATCGTCCTCGGCTACCCGCAGGACGGGCCGTACCGCGCTGATGGCGCTCGAGTCCGTGGGACGCAGAACGCCAAGGGGCCTGACATCTACCAGCGGCGCACCGTGGTGCGTGAGATCTACGCCCTGCGCGCACGGGTGCGTCCGGGCAACTCCGGCGGCCCGCTGCTCAGTACTCAGGGCAAGGTGTACGGGGTGGTGTTCGCCGCAGCTGCCGACGACCCGCAGACCGGTTACGCCCTGACGGCCAGGGAGCTCGCCAGTGACATCGCCTTGGGGAGGTCGGCCGCCGCGCGGGTGTCGACCGAGGGCTGCGACTAGCAGCGGCCGCCCTGAGCTCGCGGGAAACGCGACGGTGGGACTCCTCACAGCGCCGAGGTTCGACCTGTGCTTGCAAACTGCTTACTCTTGCAAGCAGTGCCCCGCAGTTGACCCAGGCTGCGGACTCCAAGGATGAGGAGGTGCGCCATGCCCGACGCTCCCAGCCCGGCAACTCGCACCCGCGTGACCCAACGGATCGCGGCCGATCCCACCAGCACCGCACTGCTGCTCGCCGGACCCACCGCCTTCGAGCTCTGGCCCGGCGTGCGCCGGGTCGCCGAGGTGAGCGGCCGGATGGTCGTCGAGACGGACGTGGCTCCTGATCGCCTGGCGGCGGCGAGCGTCCGGGCGCTTCCGCCGAAGCGGACGCCCACGTCCTATGTCACGCGCTTCGAGTGGAGCGGGCCCGGACTGCCCGCCACCTCGGCGGAGCTCACGCTCGGCTACGCGCCCACCGGTGACGGCGAGGTCGGTACGCACGCTGCCCTGGTGCTCGACAGCT
Source organism: Frankiales bacterium (assembly GCA_025464795.1). Taxonomy (GTDB): domain Bacteria; phylum Actinomycetota; class Actinomycetes; order Mycobacteriales; family SCTD01; genus RYN-111. Next base: position 4,758 of record JAODNB010000389.1, on the reverse strand, counting down.
CCGACTTCGAGGAGTCGGGCCTCACCGCCGGTCAGCTGGAGTCGATGGCTCGGGGCTTCCTGGTGAACCTGGCTCGGGCCGCGGAGCTGCGGAGCCACGCAGCCTGAGCTGGGGGATCGTCAGGTCCCCGTCCTCGACGCGGGCCGCCGCCTCGAGTCCCCAGGCGGCCAGGCGTCCGTTCAGGTTCCCCGCTCCTCGCCGGAGCAGCGCCGCTCCGCCTTCCGGGTTGCCGCGCTGGAGGTGGGTGATGCCCACGCACAGCTGCGCGAGACCCTGCCAGTACCTGTCCCTGCCCTGCGCCTTCCAGACAGCCTCGAGCACCTCGTGGGCGGAGAAGGCGCGCCCCTCGTCGAGCAGCTGCTGGGCGAGGTCCAGTGCCTGCTCGGGCGGCAGCGCCTCCTCGGCGACGGGTGGGACGGCGTCGGGCGATCCCTCGGGGACGGGGCGTCCGAGCGCGTCACGCGCGCGCATGCCCCAGCAGCAGTGACGTGACCAGCTCGGGGTCCTCCTCGTGGGGGAAGTGACCGAGTCCCTCGAGCACCTGCAGCTCGTACCCGCCGTGGGCGTAAGCGCCCGAGCCGTGAGCGCTCGCAGCGAGGATGCACCCGTCGACCGACCCGTGCAGCTGCAGCGTGGGTGCCTGGACACCGGCCTCGAGCAGCTTGAGGTACTTGATGCCGCTGGGTCGGACGCGGCTCCGGGCCGCCCACCGGTAGTACTCCAGTGCGCAGTGCGCGACCCCGGGGATCGCCATCGCCTCGCGGCATCGCGACTCGGTCTCGGCGTCGGGGAACCCGGGTCCGCCCCAGCGGTGCAGCAGCTCTGCGACGAGATCCCCTTGCTGCAAACGGCTCTCGGGCACCTTGGGGGTCTGGAAGAAGACCATGTACGACGACATCTTGAGCTGCCTCGGGTTCGTCAGGAGCGCCTGCTGGAACCGGAGCAGGTGCGGCACCGACAGCACGGCTAGCCGGTTCACGACGCTCGGGTGAAGGGTCGCCACTGCCCAGGCGAGGCTGCCGCCCCAGTCGTGCCCGACGAGGTACGCATCGCGGACGCCGAGCGCTGGGACCAGAGCGGCGATGTCACGAGACAGGGTGTACGCGTCGTAGCCGCGGGGCGGCTTGTCGGTGGCGCCGTAGCCGCGGAGGTCGGGGGCGACGGCGTGGAAACCGGCCTCACCGAGGGCGACGAGCTGGTGCCGCCAGGACCACCAGAACTCGGGGAAGCCGTGCAGGAGCAGGACGAGGGGACCGTCCTCGGGTCCGTGCTCCGCGACGTGAAACCTCAGACCGGACGCGGTGACGTCCCGGTGCTGCCAGGGACCGTCGACCAGGACAGCGCTGTCTTCAGGAGACAAGCTCTTCGCCCTTGGAGCGGATGACGCGCACCCGGTTGCGACCGGCGCCCTTCGCGGCGTAGAGCTCCCGGTCAGCAAGGCGTACGAGGTCATCGTCGGCGTACCCCTCGGCGGCGGCGCCGCCGATGCTGATCGTGACGGTCAGGCTGATCTCGTCTACGACGACGGGCGTGCTCGCCACGGCGCACCTCAGTCGCTCGGCGAGGATGGCGGCAGACTGGGCGCCGGTGTGCGGCAGCAGGACGAGGAACTCCTCACCACCCCACCGACCGACCACGTCCTCGGTGCGGAGCGCCTTCTGGAGCCGGTGGGAGATGTTGACCAGCACGTGGTCGCCGCCGTGGTGGCCGAGGGTGTCGTTGACGCTCTTGAAGTGGTCAACGTCCACGATCAGCACGGCAAGGGGGAACCCGTGGCGCTTGGCGCTGGAGCCGAGCATCCGCAGGTGCTCCTCCATGTGGCGACGGTTGTTCAGGCCGGTCAGGTGGTCCGTGCGGCTCATCCGGTCGAGGTCGTCGGCGCGGGTGCGCAGCTCGTCCTGCAGGATCTTCACGCGCAACGCCGCGTTCACCCTGGCGAGCAGCTCAGCAGCCTCAGGCGGCTTGCGAAGGTAGTCATGGCCGCCGAGCTTGAGCGCTCGCGCGAGGTCGTCCGCGCCGACCCGGCCGGTGAGGAACACGACGGGGATGTCCGCCGTGCGAGCGTCGCTCTTGAGGGCCTGGACGGCTTCGTAGCCGTCCATGACGGGCATCTCGATGTCGAGCAGCACGACGTCGGGCCGCTGCTCGATGGCCGCGGCCAGCGCCTTGGCGCCGTCCGCCGCCTCGATGACCAGGTAACCCGCCTGCTCCAGCTCCACCCGCGCGATCGCGCGCACCGTGGGGCTGTCGTCAGCCAGGAGGATCACAGGGGCACCCACAACCCGAACCCTAGAGCGTGATCAGTCCTCGCCGCTCGAGGTCCCCATCTTCTCGTTGATGGCGTTGACGACAGTGGGATCGGCCAAGGTGGTGACATCCCCCATCTCGCGACCTTCGGCGACATCGCGCAGCAGCCGTCGCATGATCTTCCCGCTGCGGGTCTTCGGCAGCTCCGGGGTGATCAGGATCGTCCGCGGCTTGGCAATGGGGCCGATCTCCTTGGCGACGTGCTCGCGAAGCGCCTTCAGCAGGGCCTCGCCGTCGTCGACGGCGGCAGACTTCAACGTGACGAACGCGACGATGGCCTGACCGGTGGTGGCGTCGTTCGCCCCGACGACAGCCGCTTCGGCGACCGACGGGTGGCTGACCAGTGCGGACTCGACCTCAGTGGTCGAGATGCGGTGGCCGCTGACGTTCATCACGTCATCCACGCGACCGAGCAGCCAGAGCACGTGGTCCTCGTCCCACTTGGCGCCGTCCCCGGCGAAGTAGCGCCCCTCGAACCTGCTCCAGTAGGTCTCGCGAAAACGTGCCTCGTCGTTCCAGATGCCGCGCAGCATCGCCGGCCAGGGCTCGTTCAGGGTGAGGAAGCCGGCCGACGTCGACTTCCCGGCGTCGTTGCACACGTCGACGCTGATGCCGGGCAACGGGCCCATGGCTGACCCCGGCTTGCACGAGGTGACGCCCGGCAGTGGGCTGATCATCATCGCGCCGGTCTCGGTCTGCCACCAGGTGTCGACGATGGGGCACCGCCCGCCGCCGATCACGTCGCGGTACCAGATCCACGCCTCCGGGTTGATCGGCTCGCCGACGCTTCCGAGGACCCGAAGGCTCGTGAGGTCCCGGCTCCCCGGCAGGTCGTCGCCCCACTTCATGAACGTGCGGATCGCTGTGGGAGCGGTGTAGAGGATCGTGACCCCGTACTGCTCGACGATCTGCCACCAGCGGTCCTTGCCGCCGGCGTCCGGTGTCCCCTCGTACAGGACCGAGGTGGCGCCGTTCGCGAGCGGCCCGTAGACGGAGTAGGAGTGGCCGGTGACCCAGCCGACGTCGGCGGTGCACCAGTAGACGTCGGTCTCGGCCTTCAGGTCGAAGACTGCCCAGTGCGTGTACGCGACCTGCGTCAGGTAGCCACCCGTGGTGTGCAGGATCCCCTTGGGCTTGCCCGTGGTGCCGCTCGTGTAGAGCAGGAACAGGGGCTGCTCGGCGTCGAACGCCTCAGCCTGGTGGGTGTCGGGCTGGCGGTCGACGACGTCCTCCCACCAGATGTCCTTGTCCGACCAGGCGACTTCCTGGTTGGTGCGCTTCACGACCAGGACGCTGGTGACGGACGGGCACTGGGCCACGGCCTCGTCGACAGCCGGTTTGAGAGCAGAGGGCGCGCCACGTCGGTAGCCACCGTCGGCGGTGATGACGACCTTCGCGTTCGCATCCTGGATCCGGTCGATGAGCGCTTGGGCGCTGAAGCCTCCGAACACCACGCTGTGCGCGGCCCCGATGCGGGCGCAGGCCAGCATCGCGATGGCGGCCTCGGGGATCAGCGGGAGGTAGATGCAGACCCTGTCGCCCGCCTCGACTCCCAGCTCGGTGAGGGCGTTCGCCGCCTTGCTGACCTCCTTCAGCAGCTCGGCGTACGTGATCGTGCGGGTGTCTCCCGGCTCGCCGACGAAGTGGTACGCGACCCGGTCTCCCAGCCCGTTGTCGACGTGCCGGTCCAGGCAGTTCACCGACGCGTTCAGCCGGCCGCCGACGAACCACGAGGCAAACGGCGGCTGCCAGTCGAGGACCTCGTCCCACCTGCGGTCCCACAGCAGCCGATCCGCCTGGGTCTCCCAGAAGGCCAGCCGGTCCTTGTTCGACTGCTCGTACGCCTCGGCCGTCACGTTCGCGCTCGCGGCGAGCTCTGCAGGCGGCTCGAACCGACGGCTCTCGTGGGACAGGGCGCTCAGGTCAGTCATGAGTCCCATCTTGCACCCACGAGGTTGGCCTAGCGTTGGTGTGGTGACCGCCTCCAGGCCTGACCCCTTTCGTGCCCTGCTCGACCTACCCGGGGTGACCGAAGCGGTGACGGAGGCGCGGGCTGCGGTGGACGGGTTGCTGGGTCACCGAGTCCTGCGTCGGCGGTCCGCTGAGGTGACGGCCGAGTCTGCTCTGCGTGGAGCTCGTGCGTCCGCCGAGCTCGAGGGCGCGGGCATGGAGCTCGAGCGACTGCGCGGGCAGCTCATGAACGGGCAGCCCGTGACGGTCCAGTCGAAGGACCCTCGCCTCGGTCAGCTCGCCGCGAACGCGGTTCGAGTCCATGCGGACCTAGGGTCACTTCTGCCGTCCTGGAAGAGCTCGCCGAACCAAGCGCTCGCCCGGCTGCACGTGCTGGCGGCCGGAGACCTCGGGCTGCAGAACGACGCGCTCGGACGGCCGCGCACCTCCCTGACCGACCCCGTGGAGGACCCGCTCGAGCTCGGGAACGCACCGCAGCCG